>JBDNIX010000094.1:0-11205 GCA_041688045.1 Nitriliruptoraceae bacterium | reverse complement strand
GCGTAGTGCGTCCCGGAGATGATCCAGTGGTCGTCCACCTGCAGGTCCCGCACCGTGTGGAGCAGCAGGTCGTCCGACGGCATCAGGCCGCCGGTGAAGAAGTGGCGCGCCATCCAGTCGGTGGCCGAACCCACGTCGAAGACGTAGGCATCGGACCGGTGTGCGAAGACGTGGATGAACAGCTTGCCGCCCGGGCGCAACCACGTGGCGATGCGCCGCGTCAGGGCCCCGTGGTTGTGGACGTGCTCGAACATCTCGATGGACACGACCCGGTCGAACGACTCTGGCCCAACCACATCGGTGTGGGAGTCCACCCCCAGCTGGTTCACATCGGCGGTCAGCACGTTGACGTTGTCGAGCCCACGCTGCTGGGCGTGCTGCAGGATAGATGTCCGCTGTGTCGCCGAATTGGAGACTGCGGTGATCCGGGCGCCCGGATACCGCTCGGCCATCCACAAGGTCAATGATCCCCAGCCACAACCCAGTTCGAGGATGTCCTGACCATCCTCCAGCTGCGCACGTTCGCACGTCAGCTGCAGCATCGATTCCTCGGCGTGCCGAAGTCCCGTGACCCCCGGGGGATACCAACCGCTCGAATACTTCAGGTGCGGTCCCAGCATGAGCTCGAACAGCTCGGTTGGTACCTCGTAGTGCTGGTTGTTGGCCTCGTCGGTGCCAATCGCCACCGGCGAACTCTGCAGGGAACGGATCAGCTCACGCTTCCGGGTTGCCTGAGCCTCGATGCCGCCGCGGCGCGTGGCTCGCAGCCGCAGCCACAGCAACAAGCGGATCGCACCACGCAGCGCCGGATCGGGCAACAACCCGTGATCCACCACCACATCGAGGATGCGTGCACCGACCATGTCGCGCAGCGATCTCATGCGACGACCTCGTCATCCAGCTCCCGCGGGTCGGACCGTCGCGGGGGAAGATCAGCTTCGCGGACCGGCACCAGCCGCGCACCGTAGGGCTCTGTGCCGAGCGTCCCGTTCATGGAGCGGGTCAACACCAGCTGAAGGTCGTTGATGTACCGGGCCAGGAACGCCCCCTCGCAGTAGGCGAGGTAGAAGTCCCACATGCGGATGAACGCATCGTCGAAGCCCAGTTCGCGGACCCGGTCGTCGTTGGCGAGAAACCGGACCCGCCACCGGTGGAGGGTTTCCGCGTAGTGCATCCCGATGTTCTCGACGGAGTCGATGAACAACTCCGACGACGAACCCATCGTGCCGCTCAGCGCCTCCAACGACGGCAGGTGCCCGCCGGGGAAGATGTAGCGCTGGATGAAATCTGGTCGGCGGCGATAGTTGTCGTACCGCTGTTCCGGAATGGTGATGACCTGAACGGCGGCCAGTCCGTCGGGCGCCAGGAGGCGATCAACGGTTTCGAAGAAGGTCGCGAGGTACCGGTGACCGACCGCTTCCAGCATCTCGATGGACACGATGCGATCGAAACTGCCGCGCACCTCGCGGTAGTCGATGACCCGGATGTCGACGAGGTCGGCGACTCCTTCGCGTGTCATGCGCTCACGCGCGTAGGCCGCCTGTTCCTCCGACAGGGTGATGCCGGTCACGCGACAGCCGTACGTCCGTGCGGCGTACGCCGCGAAGCCGCCCCAGCCGCAGCCGATCTCCAGGACGTGGCAGGTGTCATCGACCCGGATGCGCTCGGCCAACCGCCGGTACTTGGCTTGCTGGGCCTGTTCCAGCGTGACCGTCGCGTCGTCGAAGAACGCCGCCGAATACGTCATCGTGTCATCGAGGAACAGCGAGTACAGCTCGTTGGACAGGTCGTAGTGGGCCGAGATGTTCCGCTTGGACTGTCCGAGCCGGTTGGCCCGCACGGAATGGATGATCTTGTCCCCTGCGATATTGAGCAGGGCGGCAGGAGTGATGCGGCGCAGGGCACGACGGTTGGCGATCATGATGCGAATCAAGGAGACCAGGTCGTCGGAGGTCCACTCCCCCGCCATATAGGACTCACCGACCCCGACCGACGCCCCGTGGAGCAGTCGGGTCAGAAAGCGCCAGTCACGTACCTGGATCGTGGAGCGCAACGGACTGTTGGTGTCGCCGAAGATCCGACGGCGGCCATCCGGCAGCCGGACCTCCAAGGCCCCGACCTGCAGTTGGTCCAGCATGCGCGTCGTGGTCGCGAGCGCCCGGCGCTCTGCCGGCGTCGGTCGACGCCGACACGGATCGGTGCCCTGGGGCGATGAGGCCACGGGCTCGGCGAGGGGGCGGGTCGTCATGAGGCGAGCCTCCGGGTGCGGGGTGAAGCCGACGGCAGCTCAGCCTGCTGAGCAGGCCCGGGAGCCGGGTGTCGGATGGCCGAGAAGCCGTTGTCGGGCGGTGTTGGCTTCCGGACGAACGGGACGCGCCGGGACCACAACCGCAGGGCCTGCAGGTGAATGAGCGCGACCGTGCGCAACGTCATGAGCGGATGAGTCAACAGCGTGCGAGCCAGCAACCTTCCGCTCAGAACGCGACGGTGCCCATCCTGCGTGGCGTCGAACAAGCGGCCGTCCGCATCGTCGACATCCATCTGGATGGTGATGCGATCTGCCGTCAGCACGAAGGTGAAGTTGTACATCAGGCCGTCGGTCTCCATGAACGGTGACACATGGAAGCCCTTGGTCGCCCGCGCCCGCACCACGCCACCCGGGCCTTGCTGCAGGTCGTCGAGGAGGTAGGCATAGGATTCACCGAAGGTGTTGTTGACCTCCGCGACGACCGTGGCCAACGACCCATCGGGACGATGGCAGAACCACCAGCTGACGGGGTTGAAGACGTGACCGAGTATCCGCAGATTGGTGAGCACGCGCACTGGACCGTCGGACAGGACGACGTCCCGGGCCGCCAGCCAGCGGCGCAGCTTCTCGCGACTCGGGAGATCGAGCGGGCCGAAGTGATCGATGTCGTGGAAGCTGGTCACCGCCGCCCTCCGGTAGCCGAACCCGGGAAGCTCGCGGTCCAACCGGGGCAGGTCGTCGAGGTCGATGAGGGCATAATAGGTCCGGTAGCGGAAGGCGTTGGGCCGCGGACGATGACGTCGATGACGGATCGACCCGACGTACAGCGCCGAACTGGACGCGATCATGTTGGCCACCTGATACCCAGGTGGCTGACCGCTCGCACCGCTGACCACACGCCGTCCTCGTGGAAACCGTTGCGATGATAGGCGCCGGCATAGAAGGTGCGCCGGTGCCCGGACAGTTCATCGAGGCGGTCCTGTGTCGCGACGCTCTCCGGCGTGTAGGAAGGGTGCGTGTAGGACATCCGTCGCAGACGTCGCCCCGACCGTGGCGGCGTCGCGGGGTTCAGGCTCACGACATAGTCCGCCGGCTCATCGAGGTCCTGCAGCCGGTTCATGTGGTAGCTGAGGCTGACCCGTTCACTCGGCGTCCGGCAGTCCTCCAGGCGGTAGTTCCAGGATGCCCAGGCCCGTCGCGATCGGGGCAGCAGGTCGGTATCCGTGTGCAGCCAGGTGTCGTTGGTCGAGTAGTCCCACGCACCGAGCAGTTCCTTCTCCGGGACACTCGCATCAGTCAACATGCCGAGCGCGTCATCCGCGTGGGCGGCGATCACGATCGCGTCGAAACGATGCCGCTGCCCATCGGTCAGCCGCAGATCCACCCCATCGCTGTCCCGCGTCACGGCGGCCACGCCTTCACCGAGATGGATCCCGTCGGCGTACGATGCCGTGAGCTTCGGCAGGTAGCTGGACGAACCACCCACAACGGTTCGCCACGGGTGATGTCCTGCCACGCCGAGCAGGCCGTGGTTGGCGAAGAACTGCAACAGGGTGTGCAGCGGGAAACGGTCGATGACCTGCGTCCCCGACGACCAGATCGCGGCCGCCATCGGGAGCAGGTAGTGATCGCGCACCCCATGTCCGAAACCGGCGTCGCGCAGGAACCTGCCCACGGGAACGCTGCGCGTTCGGGGATCGCCGACAAGTCGGGAACCGATCCGGTTGAAGCGGGCGATATCGGCCAGCATCCGAAGGTAGGTGGGATCCGCGAGCCGACGAGGTTGTGCAACGATCCCCGGCCCGCTGCCGGCATATTCCAGATCGCACCGTTCACACCGCAGCGACCAGGACATGTCGGAGGCCTGGGTCGCGACCCCGAGTTCGTCGAACAGGCGAACCAGCAACGGGTACGTGGCATCGTTATAGACGATGAACCCCGTATCGATACCGATCGGCGACGTGACAGACGTACCGGCTTCGGGTCGCGTCACCGGGACGGTGTTGGTGTGACCGCCGAGCCGATCGGCCCGCTCGAACACGTGCACGTCATGGCGGGGTGCCAGCAGCCAGGCGGCGGTGAGCCCCGACACACCGGTACCAACGACAGCGACGCGCACGGGAACCTCCGGTCACGTCCGGATCCACAACCGGACGTGCGAGGTTCGAGGCATGAGGCATGACGGTTCGGTCCGAAGCCGGGCACGCCGCGACCGGATCCGCGTCCCCGAGGCGGCCTGCTCGTGGCCCCGGCGCCCCCCGATGGCCCCGCGGACGCCCTCAAGACGTCGTCGCGCTGCCGTGCCCGTGCACGAGGCGATGCTGACAGACGGTCTCCGACGTGCAAACCCTGATCCCACGGTTCTCGCAGGTCCGTGGCAGTCCGTAGAAGCTACGTTCATCTGGACGCGCGGCCCCACGCACCAAGACGGTCTGTCCCCAAGAGGGTTGCTCCCGAGAGCTACTCGACCGACGGGCCAACATGCGCTCGACAACGACCCTCGTGATCGTCGCGGACGACTACCTCGTACGCGAAGGTGCGCGCACGGTCCTGGACGGCCATCCGCGGGTCGAGGTGATCGCGACTGCCGCACATCCGAGCCAGGTGCTTCCCGCCATGGCGAAGCAGTTGCCGGATGTTGTTCTGCTGGATATCCGGATGCCGCCGACCTTCTCCACGGAGGGACTCGACCTGGCAAGGGAGATCCGACAGACGTATCCCGGTACCGGCATCGTCGTGCTCTCCCGGCACGCCGATCCGGAGTACGCCCTCGACCTGCTCCGTGACGGCTCGGTCGGGGTCGCCTATCTGCTCAAGGAGCGTCCCGGGTAGCCGGTCTCACGCCACGGGAGTTCGAAGTGCTCGGGCAAATGGCCTCAGGACGGGGGAACGCGGCCGTCGCCCGGGAGTTGTCCATCTCCAAGCGTTCCGTCGAGAAACACGCCACCGCGATCTTCCGCAAGCTCGGTCTGACCGAAGAGTTCGCCCTCGACCGGCGCGTCGCTGCGGTCCGCTTCTACCTCCACCGGATCACGGACTGAGTCAGACGCCACCGTCACCGCTTCGGCAATGCCCGTCGGCAACACCGCGCTCACCTGCGTGCTCTCGCCGGGCGCGGACCAGAGTCGCAGGCGCCCGCCGAGCGCGTGGGCCCGGTTGCGCAGGATCGACGGAAACAGCCGATGGCCGGTTCCCCGTAGCTGCACCAGCACCTGGTCGATGGATTCCGCCAGCCGATCGGCGGCTTCGGTGGAAGCCGGATCGTCCCGGAGTCGCGAGCGCAGGGCGCCGACCTCGTCCCGACGGGCGGGGACACGGAAAGGGCGTTCGAGGTCGCCCGCCGCGATCGCCGACATCGTCGTCGTCAGGTCGCTGATCGGTCGGGTCAGGGCGCGGGCCGCGGCGGACAGCCATACCCCCGCCGACGAGCATCACCAGCAGCAGCGTCAGCAACCGGGTCCGGGTGAGGGCCCGGTCCGATCCTGCCAGCGGATCGTCGGAGATCGCCAGGATCGCCACAGGCGTGTCCCACCCCCGATCCGTGCCGATGGTCACGTACCGGACCAAACGTCCGTCCGACGACTGCCGCGTCGGCCGTCGCATCGTCGCGTCGGCCGTCGGCTGCTCGTCCGCGGACTGCGAGGTTGCCGCGACCACCCGGTCATGAACGACCACCTCGATGTCGCTGACGCCCAGATCGTCCCGGAGTGCGCGCACCTGCCCGCTATCCAGCGGGGAGTCGATCGCCAACAGGGCGTCGTCCCGAGGACGTCCAGTGTCAGCGGTCCGGGATCCACGAGCGCGGCACGGCCAGGCAGTGCCGACCGGACCCGGTTGCTGACGGGTGCTGGCGCCCTCCTGTTGTCTCCGTCTGGCGAGCGTCTGCCCCCGTTCAGCGGACAGGGCGAGCGCCTGGTTGGCGAGCTGTTGGAGCCCGATTCCGGTTTCGACGACCAGGGCAATCGCCGCCGCCAGGCCGAGGACGATCACGAACAAGAGCAGCACCGTCGTCAGCAGGACGCCGTGCCGATCACGCAACCCCGCGAGATCCCCCGTCGCTGAGCCGGTCTCGGGCGTTCGTGGCCGGCTCGCCGGGGTCATCCACCGCCCTCCGCCAGCCAGTCTTGCGCAGAGCGCTGCACATCAGCCATCGCATCATCGACCGACTGCCGTCCGGACAGAATCGACTCCAACCCTTCCCGGAACGCCGCAGCGACATCCGGATAGGCGATCAACTGCATGGCTTCCGCGTGCTCGAGCTGTCCGACGAAAGCGGCCAGGTCCGGAGACGTCGTGAACGCCTCGTCCGCCAGGACGTCCGTACGTGCCGGAAGACGGCCTTCCTCTTCGACCAGACGCAGCGCCACGTCGTCGGCCGTCAGGCGCAGCATCAGCTCGAAGGCCAGCTCGCGATGAGGGGACCCGACGGGGACGAACAGGCTGGACCCACCCAGGACCGCGCGGGGTCGGTCCGGATGTACCTGTGGCAACGGACGGACACGTCGCCGGCGGCGATGCTGGCCGCCGACGCGCGCCAGGTCTGTGGCAGGTCCCACGATCCGGATGCGTGCATGACGCTGTCACCAGCGCTGAAGGTCTGGACGGATTCGGCCGCCAGGTCCGGCGCCGAGTGGCGAGGTGCATACCCCTGATCGACCAGCATGGCCAGCAGCTCCAATGCCTCGGCGGTCGCGGGGTCGTCGAAGGTGAACGTCGGCGTCCCGTCCGAACCCAGCGTGACCAACGAGCCGCCATGGGCAACGATCCATCCGTAGGCCGTCCAGCTGCTCGACGAGACCCCCAGGACGTGCCGACCCTCCGGGACCGACAACGCATCGATCGTCGTCCGGAAATCGGCCAGGGTCGTCAGCGATGGGTCGTCATCGCTGACATCGTCCAGCAGGGCGTCGTTGACCAGCAGGACCAACGCGTTGGTGTCCAGGGAACGCCGTACCGCTGACCGCCCCAGGTGATGCCGGAGACCGCGCCTGGCAGGTAGTCGGCCGGCTCCAGACCCGCATCCCGCCACAGATCGTCCAGGGGTTCGGCCAGATCCGCGGCCGCAGCCGCAAACGCGTGCCAGCGCGCCAGGTCGTGCGGCTCGCCCCGATGGATTCCGTCGCCGACCACCTCCGGGATCTGCGAGAAGGGCGCTGCCTGCACCATGACCGACAGCCCTGCGTGGTCCTCCTCGACGTCGCTGATGACCTCCGTCACCGCCGGCGCTGACGCCCAGTCGTCGGCCATGACCACACGCAGGACCGTGCGTTCCTGGCCGGCGGCCACCGCGGAGCACGCAGCGGGGACCACCACGATGACCGCCGCAGCGGCGACCGGCCACTGTTCGCGCCGAAGACCCGTCGGAACGGTGACCCTCACGACTCAGCCCCCGTACAGGACCCAGAGGGCCACCGCCACGGTCAGCCCCACGCCAAGCAACGTCGCGGCGCCCAGCGCGATCAGCCATTGCCGTCCCGTCACCACGTCCTCCAACTCAGTTGGTCACCGTCCGCGGCTGCGAAGCCTAGACGACCGTCGGCGCCGCCCACGGACACCAGTAAGGTGGCTTGCGGCAACAGCCGTGGGCACCTGCCGGCCAACCATGGAACCCGCAGGAGATGTGATGGCGGACGCACCCGCTGATAGCGGCGATAGACGACCGACCGCGTGGAAACGCCGGACCGAATTGCGGGACGGCACTACGGTACTCTTGCGCCAGATCCGTCCCGACGACCGAGCACGCCTCGTCGAGGGGATGAAACAGCTCTCCCCGGCGTCGAGGTACCTGCGTTTCCATGAGGTGGTCGAGGAGCTCACCGACGACCAACTCGACTACCTCACCACGGTCGACCACGTCGACCACGAAGCGATCGTCGCGATCGACACGGCCGATCCGGAGCGACGCGGTATCGGGGTCGCCCGATACATCCGCGACCCAGACGAGCCGACCGTGGCCGAAGCCGCGGTCACGGTCGTGGACGACTACCAGGCCACCGGTGCGGGAACCCTGCTGCTCGGCGCCCTGGCGGCGCGGGCCAGGGACAACGGGGTCGAGGTCTTCCGTAATTATGTGCTGGACGGCAACACACAGATGCTCGAGGTGTTCGATCACCTGGGGGCACGTCGGCAACGAGAAGCCGACGGCCTGTGGCGGGTCGATCTGGATGTCCCCGACGTAGAGGCCGACCTGCCGACGTCGGGCGCCGGACGTGCCTTCGTCGAAGTGGCACGAGGTCAGCGACGGCTGGCCAGCATCTTCCCGCCCATCTGGAGTCGTTGGAGAGCCGGTCGCGGCACCGCATCCGCGTCGTCCGACGACGAAGCGGCGGGCTCGGGGGACGACGTCGAGGTCCGCGATCTGCGAGCGGAGCTGGACTCCTGGCTCCAGGAACGCGACGATCGCTGACGCGCGGCCATGACCGGCGGGGTGGCGTGGACCGGGGCGGCGCACGGCTACCTTCCTGCGTATGCGCCCGAATCATTCCCGTACCCAGATCCGACGCCGCCTGCCGCGGCTGTTGATCGGTTTGGTGCTGTGCGGCTGGGGAATCGCGACGATGGTGGCCAGCGAGCTCGGGCTGGGGCCGTGGGACGTTCTGCATCAGGGCCTGTCGAACCTGCTCGGTATCCCCATCGGCACCATGGGCATCTTTGTCGGGATCATCGTGCTCGCGCTGTGGCTCCCCCTGCACGAGCGGCCCGGACTCGGCACGGTGCTCAACGTGCTCGTCATCGGGATCGTGATCGATATCACCCTGCTCTGGCTGCCCACACCGGACTCCCTGCTCCTCCGGGTGCTGCTGATGCTGGGCGGTCCACTGCTCTTCGCGATTGGTTCGGGGTTCTACATCGGCTCGGGGCTCGGCGCCGGACCCCGCGACGGTGTGATGACCGGATTGGCGCGACGGGGATGGCCGGTCGGCGTGGCGCGCGCGGCCATCGAGCTGACCGTGCTGGCCCTTGGGTGGTTCCTCGGGGGAACGGTCGGGTTGGGAACCCTGCTGTTCGCCGTGCTCATCGGGCCCCTGGTGCACCTGGCTCTGCCGCGGCTCACGATGGCGGATGCCGACCCTGACGAGCTGACGCCACCCGGCGTTCGCTCCGCCCGCTGAGGCCGGCATGCAGTTCCCGGCGCGCCGTCTCGATCAGCAGGCCGGGCTGGTCGTCGGCCAGGGGTTGACCCAGCTGCCGGCGTAGCGCCGCCCCAGGTGAAGATGCGGCGGTGTCGTTCGCGCATTGCCCGTGTTCCCGACGGTGCCGATGATCTGCCCGCGACTGACGCGCGCCCCCGGTGAGACGCCGTCGGCGATGGCGTCGAGGTGCGCGTTGTACCACTCGCTGCCGTCGGCGGTCCGATACGTGAGCGTGATCCCGCCGAGGCCGGTGGCGCGACTGGGTGGATTCCACCGCACCACCTCAGCGTCCCCCACGGCGACGACGGCAGCGCCTCGTGCGCCGAAGATGTCGTTGCCCTGGTGATAGCGACCGCCCGAACGCGGGAACCCCCAGTCGTTCTGGAAGTCACGTCCGGCAACAGCGCCGGCGACGGGGCACACCAGGCCGTTCAGAGGTGGTCCGCCGGCGGACCCGGGCCTTCCCGTCCCGTTCTGAGAGCTCTCTGCGGCCGCGGCAGCCGCAGCCGCGGCAGCAGCCTCCTCGGCTCGCTTCTCGCGCAGCTCGACACGCAGCACGTCCTCGCGGTCGCTGACACGCCGGAGCAGGGCCGCAGTCTGTCCCTCCGTCTGTTGCAGCGACTCGAGCACCTCGCGTTGCCGACGCTCGTCGACCTCGATCTGGGCCGTGAGCGTGGACGCCTCCTGACGCAGGCGCTCGAGAACCACGAGGGTCTCTTCAGCCTCCGCCGCGGCCTGTGTCGCACGACTGCGCGCCCGCGCGGCGTCATCGGCCAGCTCTGAACGTTCGGCCCGGAGCTCGAAGACGCGCTTGACCGTCGCATCCTGGACGCCCATCACGATCCGTAGCTGTTTCATGCCGACCGCGAACGCGTTCGGGTCGTCTGCACGCCGGAGGATCTCCAGCATCATGGCCCCACGGGTGGCCCCGGCCGTCCCGTGCTTGAAGGACTCGACCAGTTGCGTGGCCAGCGTGTCCTCCTCGGTCTGTAGCTGTGTCTCCGCCTGATCCAGGGCATCGACGGCGCGTTCATGGTCCTGTTGGGCGACGTCGCGGGCCGACTCGGCTTCGGTCAACGCCGCTTCGCCCAGCGCGACCTGCCCTTCGGCCGCGTTGAGTTGTCCCCGCGCCTGCTCCAGGCGGACACCGAGCTCAGCGAGTTCGACCTCCGCGCCATCGATTTGCGCCTGCACCTGTTCCAGGTCGCTCTCGCGTTCGGAAGCTTCCTCCTCGACGCCGCGAAGTTCGCGCTCGAGGTCGTCGCTGGACTGCGTCTGGGCCGCCGCCGCACTCGGAACGGCGACGCCCAGGACCAGGATCAGCGCCAACGCCGTGCGCAGCCGATGCTGCGTCGTGTCGGGGGTACTGATCTGCACCTCACGCCTCTCGAACACTCTGACTCAATGACGACCGCGGGACCCTGTACGGAGGGGTCACGGAAACGGACTCGTTTGACCGGCTTCGGTCCGGCGACCATGTCCGTTGTTGCCCAGTGTGCATGCTGTGGCTCGTGATCGCGAGCATCACGATGCCCGAACGGCCCGGTCCCGGGTCGATACCGGTCGGCACGCGTCCTTCGGAGAACGACACCACACTGTAGTGGTCGGCGCCACCCGAGCTGGCTTGAACGGTTGCGCGCACGGCGAACCCGTCGGGTCGGCGCCTGCCGGGGCTACCGTGCGGCTGGCCTCATCGCCGCGTGGAAGGGCCCCGGTGCGACCGACCCATGACGAGCCGTTGCGTATCGCCAACGTCTCCGGCTTCTACGGTGATCGCGCGTCCGCGATGCGTGAGATGGTCGCAGGCGGGCCGGTCGACGTCAT
>JBDNIX010000093.1:0-3309 GCA_041688045.1 Nitriliruptoraceae bacterium | reverse complement strand
TCGATGGCGCTACCGCCTCGACCTCGAGCGCCTCTGTGACGTTCTCGATCTCCGACCCACATGAACGTCGCTGTCCCGCCCGATGGAGGACCACTGTGGTACCGGTGTGGTGCACGGTGCGCACCTCATGCTCGGGCAGTGCCGCAAACGGCGAGATTCCGGCGTCTCCGCCGGGTTCTTCGGGTGGAGGTGATCGGATTTGAACCGACGGCCCCTTCGTTGCGAAGCAAGCGGCCAACACTCGACACGACCCTCCCCTGAATGGCCGATTCAGGCCAAGACGAGGCGTAATCGGGCCATCGGGAGCCGATTCCGCAGTATTGGCCGTGCGGGTGCTGAGGCCAGCGAAGCACTGGGCGCTTGGCCGATCAGGAGAGGTCGTCGAGCCAGACGAGCCCGTGGTGGTGCATGGCGCGTTGCAGGTCCTCGTCGTGCTCCTCGAGCGGTGTGAGATCTACCTCACTGACTTCCGCACCACCCAGCGGGAGTTCGAAGACGGCCAGATTCGCGAGATCGTCGCCGAGGCGGGACAGGTACTGGATGCCATCGAACTGCGGGCCACCCCGCTCGTCCGTGCACTCGTAGATAAACCGGGACAGCTGTTGCGTGAACGCTCGTGGTGCACTGACGCGGATCGCTGAAGCGTCCAGGTCGTCGAGGCGATGGCGCACCAGCAGACCAGCCAGCTCGTCACGCAGAACAGCGAGCGAACGGCTGTGGCCAACCTCAGCGAACTCGCCAGTGACGGAGGCTCGGCCTACTACCCGGTCTTCCATCCACGATCGCGGGACCTGTCCAGGTTCTGGTCCAGCATCCTCATCGTCGCTGTTGGTGACGATGCCGGCAAGACCGGCGGCCACCTCGGGATCAGGACGGAAGTCGGCCAGCACTTCGACGTACGCGCCGAACTTCGAGTCGCACGCGGACAGGACGCGGTAGGTCCCGTCCGGATCGTCCCAGCGGCCGTCGAACCTGCCGTCATGATCCGCGTAGGTCCAGTCGACGAACTGCCACGGATCGGCCCCGCGACCGACTCGCCAGAACGTCTGGCCGCGGGTCACTACGGAGGCGACGTCGCACGACATCAGGCAGCGACGAACGCCCGGGCGGCCGCCAGCACCTTCGGGCCGACCTCTTCCACGTCACCGTCGCGCAACAGACGGGCCGGAGAACGATCGCCGAGCCGGGGATTCAGGCCCTGTATCCACGCCCTGGCCACGTCCGCCGTGTCTCGCGTCCGGAGTGTCTCCACGACGTACAGGGTGAGTCGCAGCCTCTCGGGAACCGGATGCCGCGGTTCGCGGTCCCCGTCGGCCCACTCACGCACCGCCCGTGTCTCGCTGACTCCGGCGATGTAGGCCACCAACTTCGAGCCCAGCACTTCCCGCAGCTCGCTCACCACCTCAACGATGGAAAGCCGGTAGGCCCGATCATGCGCGACAAAGTCCGGCTTGGCAACTGACTGTATGGACGCCACAGCTCAACTCCTTCTCGCTGGGCCAATATTACCCCATCCTGAATCACATGTCGAAAGTCGATGAGCCCAACTGGGAGTTTCAGCGAGCTCAAACACGCTGGCGGCTTTGGCCAATACCTCCACCGCCTCGCCGACACGACCTGCGGGTGGCCGTCGAGGCCAGGGACGAGCCTCGGCGGCGTCGAGACGCTGGCGAGTCTGCCCTTCAACTCGTCGCACTTCAACATGACCGACGACGAGCGGCTCGAGGCCGGCATAATGCCGGGGATGGTGCGATTGGCCATCGGCATCGAGGGCCACGACGTCCTGGCCTCGGACCTCCGACAGGCACTCGACGCCGCGCGGAACTGAACACGCGCCGCGAGTACTTGGGCGGCCTCGCAACGTGACCAGCCCGACGAGAAGGACCGCTCAGAGGCGGCCCTTCACTACGGTCGAAGGATCGGAGCTCTCGTCGGCCCATACGCGAGCCGGTCAGATCGTCACTGATCCTTGAGCAGCTTGCGGATCTTCTCGACCAGTCGTTCCGTATCTGGCCGATCCTTGAGCTTGCGAATCTCGTCGATCCCTGGCTGCCATACTGGTGGTTGCCGTAGGATCGACGGTAGATCCGTGGGGCGGAGGAGAGGACGACAGTATCATGGCAACCAAGACGAGCAGTACGAGGACGAACAGTCCGCCACGGCCGACCGATACCGAGGTGCGTCGTGCACGGCGGTCGTGGCCAGCGACCTACAAGCTTGAGATCCTGACCGAGATCGACGCTGCCGAGCGGAGCGAGATCGGCGCGATCATGCGCCGTGAGGGCCTGTACTCGTCGCTGATCTCGGAGTGGCGCAAGCAACGCGACCGTGGCGCGCTCGAGGCTTTGGCCGAGCGCCGTCCGGGCCCGGCCGGCAAGGATCCGGTGAAGGCTGAGCTGGCCCGTTTGCGTGACGAGAACGCCGGGCTGCGTGAGCACGTCGCAACCTGTGAGGAGCTGATCGGCGCGCAGGGAAAAGCCTTCGCGCTGCTGCAGTCGATCTCGACCGCGAGCAGCGCGACACCTTCCAGCACGAGGCCGCACAGATGATCGAAACCTTCACCGGCCGGGTCGGCCGTGAGCGTGCCTGTGAGGCGTTCGGGATGTCGCCACGGACGTTTCGTCACCGCCGCCAGCAGGCCGAAGGGCGGGGCCGTGTGCGCCCTTCTCGGGCGTCGGGGCGGCCCGCTCGGACGCATCCGGCACGCATCGACGACAAGGAACGTGCCCGCATCGTGGGGGTGTTGTGCGAGCCACGGTTTGTGGATCTCGCGCCCGCACAGGTGTATGCCACGTTGCTGGACCAGGGCGTGTATCTGTGCTCGATCCGCACGATGTACCGGCTGCTGCACGAACGCGGCCTCGTGGGTGAGCGTCGCCGCGGCCACGCACCACGCAAGGTCCACACCAAACCGCAGGTCCACGCTGACGGGCCGAACCAGGCCTGGAGCTGGGATATCTCGAGGCTGGCCGGACCCGCACGGCGACAGTGGTTCTACGGCTACGTGGTACTCGACATCTTCTCGCGTGCGATCGTTGGCCACACCGTCGAGGACCGCGAGTCCGATCAGGTCGCCGAGCGGCTGATCGCGACCACCGCGACCCGGCAACACATCGACCGTGACCAGCTGGTGCTGCACTCCGACCGCGGCCCGCAGATGACCTCCATGACCATCGCCGAGCTGCTCGAAGACCTCGGGGTGACCCGCAGCCTGTCCCGCCCACGGGTGTCAAACGACAACCCGTTCTCGGAGGCAAACTTCAAAACCACCAAGTACCGGCCCGACTACCCCGACCGGTTCGACAACCT
>JBDNIX010000092.1:0-5983 GCA_041688045.1 Nitriliruptoraceae bacterium | reverse complement strand
GGGGACCTCGAGCACGATCCGGGTACCGGCCCCGGGCCGGCTCGCGATCTGCAGCGTCCCCCCGACGAGCTGAGCCCGTTCGTGCATGCCGAGGAGCCCGAGCTTGCCGGCCGGGGGGAGCTCCGCGAGGTCGCGGTACGGCTCGAAGCCGCAGCCGTCGTCGGTCACCTCCAGACGCACCCGAGCCCGTTGGAACGCGAGGGCGACCACCACCGAGGATGCGGCGGCGTGGCGCTCGACGTTGTGCAGGGCGGCCTGGCCAATGCGGAAGACCGCGAGCTCGGTCTCCGTCGGCAGCCGCCGTGGAGGGCCGTTGACACGCAGGTCGGTCACGAACGGGCTCCGTTCGGTGACCTGCGTCACCAGTTGCTCCAGCGCGGGCTTCAGCCCCAGCTCGTCGAGCGTCGGCGGCCGCAGGTCTTGGCTGAACCGGCGCACCGCGGCCATCGTCTGCCCGGCGAGGTCACGGAGCTCGGCGATCTGCGTCGCCGCTGGATCAGCCACCAGCTCCGCACCGAGCGCGGCGAGTCCGCGACGGATGACCACGAGGTTCTGCGACGCCTCGTCGTGCAGCTCGCGCGCGATGCGCTTGCGCTCCTCCTCCTGGGCGCGGGTCATCAGGATCGCGTAGGAACGCAGCCGGTCGCGTTCGCTCTGGGTCAGCCGTTCGTTCGCGATGGCGACGGCCACGTGGCTGCCCACACCCGCCAGCAGCCGGTGGTCGTCCTCGGTCAGTGCCCGCGTCGGCGCGAGCTTGACCGCGAGCAGGCCGGTCACCCGGCCATCGGGGCCCGACCCTGGCAGCTCGGCCGTGAGTGGCGCGACGACGATGCCGGGGTCCCCGTTCGTGGGCGTGGCCCGGTCAGCGATGGAGAGGCGACGCTCGCGCAGACAGGCGGTCAGGGCGGTGCCGGCGGTCCCGTCGCCTGGGTGGCAGGCGATGACCTCGAGCTCCTCCGCGGGTCCTGCGGGGTCGGCGACCGCGACACACGCGGCGTCGAGATCGAGCACCTCGAGCAGCCGGCGGAGCGTCGCGTCGAGGGTGGAGGGCAGGTCGGCGGTAAGGGTGAGGGTGGCGATGTCGCCGAGGAGGACCTGCCGTTCCATCGTGGCTTCGGCACGCTGGCGTTGCTGTCGCTCCCGCTCGACGGGGAGCGACATGACGCTGCCCACGATGATCACCACGGCCACGTAGAGGAACTCCAGCCACTCGAAGTCCTCCTGATGCCAGATGAGCAGGTTCGGAACGATGAGCACGGCACTCCAAAGCCCGGTGAGCACGGCCCCTTCCATGCCGTACCGCAGGCTCGCGTAGCTGATCGGTACGAGGTAGAGGACGACGGGGATGTGGTGGAACGCCGAGGGGATCTCCCGGACACCCTGGGCAGCCCACAGTTCCGCCAGGACGTGCACGGCGGTGATGCCGAGGACCGCGACCTGGGTGATCCAGAACTCCCGGTCACCCAACCGCTGCGGAAGCTGTCGGACGAACGTGACCAAGCGTTCGCGAAACGGCCGGTTCACGGCAATCTGCGTCGAGGGGGTGTCAGTCACGGTGGTGGCTCGAGTTCGTCGACCGTGAACCATCCTGCGCGGAAGCCATGGAGGATGGCTTCGGTGCGCGAACCCACGTTCAGCTTGCGGAACACATGGCTCAGATGGGCCTGGACGGTCCGGACGCTCACATCGAGCGTGGCACCGATCTGCTTGTTGGCCATCCCCCTGGCGGCGAGCCGGAGCACCTCGTGCTCACGGCCGGTGAGCGGGTCCTCCGCATCCCGCCGCCCGCTCCGTTGTTCCTTGGCGGCCAGTCGGGCCAGCACTTTGTGGGTGACCGCAGGGTGGAGGACCGACTCGCCGGCGTGGATGGCTTGCACCGCCTGGATGAGCTGGTCGCCCTCCACGTCTTTGAGCAGGTAGCCGGCGGCACCGGCTTCGAGCACGGCGAAGATGAACTGCTCGTCGTCGTGCATCGTGAGCACGAGCACGGACACGTGAGGATGGGACGCCTTGATACGCCTGGTGGCCTCGATGCCGTTGAGGACGGGCATGCCGATGTCAATGATGGCGATGTCGGGCTGGTGACGATCGACGGCGGCGATGGCCTCCTCGCCGTCTGCCGCCTCGGCTACCACCACGATGTTGCTGGCCGCTTCGAGGATCCGTCGGGTGCCCTCGCGGACGAGCGTGTGGTCCTCGGCGAGGCTCACACGGATGGGCTCCGTTCCTTGGGGCCGCTGGTCCACGGGTTCGGTCTCCTCCCGCCGGCAGGCTACGGGGTTCGGGGATCACCCGTCTCTATCTCTCCGATGTTCCGCGGAGCTGTCTGTGCCAGCCAGCGGGTGACCGTCGCGATGCGCACGGGTGCTTCGTCCCGGGCGAAGTTGCAGCTGGGAGGGTCGCCGCACTCGGCGCGACCCTCGCCCGTGTAGAAGTTGTACCAGCAGCGGGGACAGTGGACGTCGAGCTGTTCCGGCAGGTACGGACATGCTCCGTAGTGGCAGCTGCGTTCCCCTTCGTCGGTCGCGAAGTTGTACGTGCACGATGGACAGGGGCGGAAGCGCAGTACCCGCTGCTGGGCCCGCTCCGTCCGCCCGATACGTGCGCGCATGTCTGCCCCTTCCGTCAGAAGAACGCGATCTCGAGCAGGACCGCGAAGACCGCCATGCCGCCCCACGCCACGACGGTGAGGCCGACGAGGAAGCCGATGCCGATCAGCGGCAGCCGCCACTCGCGTGGGCGTCCGAACATCCACCCCGCGAGCATGAGGTAGAAGGGCGCGAAGACGATGCCGAGGAGTAGCCACAGCCCGTAGGTCGGTGAGCTCATCACTCCGCCTCCCCGAGTTCCAGCAGGGGCACCGTCTTGACGGCCACGAGGAAGAACAGCAAGACGATGGAGAACGCCCCGAGCACCGAGGACCACTCGACCCACGACGGGGCGTAGGAGCTCCCCAGATCGTGGTACAGCCCGAACGCCGGCTCCATCGTCCCCTCGACGACGAACAGCGTCTTGTCGATCAGGACCGCCAGAACCGGCAGCACCGCGACCGCGGCGGTCCGACCGACGCTGAACAGGCGCGGCGCCAACAGCTGGACGCCGACGTGCCCGACCGTGGCCGCGAGGAGGACCATCGCGAGCCAGAAGAGCGGGTCGGCGAGCTTGGCGGCGGCCACCGTCCCGAGGCCGGTCGGAGCCATCGCCGCCCCGGTGATGACCTGCTGGAGCTGGAGCCAGAGGTACAGCAGAGCGAACAGCCCGGTCCAGCGTGCCAGCCCGTCGAAGACCTGGTCGTCGATCAGCTCGTCCCAGCGGTACAGCCGTCGGAAGACGTAGGCGAGGATGGTTACGGCTCCCATGGCCGACGTGAGGGCCGCGGCGAGGAACTGCGGTCCCTGGACGGGCCCGAACCAGGCGGGCGTACCCGGCAGCAGCGCGAACAGCCACGGGATCACGCCACCGTGCAGGAACAGCGGCGCGAGCACGATCACGCCCAGCGCCAGCCACCAGGCCATCCGCTCCGCCTTCGGACGCTCGCCGTTCCGGTAGCCGACGAGCACCACCCGGTACAGCGGCCGGAGGACCCGCGGCAGACGATCCCGGACCTCGTACAGGTCGTGGCGGATGGTGAGCGCGAGGTAGGTGCCCGTCATGACGAAGTACAGCGTGATGACGGTCACGTCCCACGCCAGCGGGGAGCTGCGGATCGTCTGTGGGAGGTTCGGCAGGATGCTCGTCACGATCCGCTCGGGCCGTCCCAGGTGGAGGACGATGTAGAGCCCGGCGTTCGCCAACGCGGCGAGCGTCAGCAGCTCCGCGAGCCGTGCCACCGGCCTGAGCTTCTCCAGCCCCAGCAGACGAACGGCGGCGGACACCACGATGCCGCCGTGAGCGATGCCCACCCACCAGATGAACGAGCCGATGTAGAGCCCCCAGGGGACCCCGCCACCGGTGCCCCAGTCGCTGAGGCCGGTGACGACGAGTCCGTGTCGCAGCTGGAAGACCCAGCCTTGAGCGAACCAGACGGCCCCGGCCAGGGCGATGCCGAGCGTGACGAGGTACCGAGGCGACGGCCGGCCCAGTGGGCGTAGGACGGCGCGGTCCCTCGCCGTCAGCTGCGGCTCGGTGCCGGCGATCCGTGAGCCCTCGGGTGGTTCGGTGATGGTCGTGCTCATGTCTGGGCTCCGATCCGCTGGAACCACGGCTGCGGTCCTTCGAGCACCCCGCGGCGGTCCTCGATCAGGTCCCACGCCTCGTAGGCGACCGGCCCCTCGACCAGCTCCGCGCGGGCCGACGGCGGTGTGCCGATGTAGATCACGTTGGGCTCGGTGCCCAGGTCCTCCAGGAGCCGGAAGGTCGGCAGGCGTCCGCCGGCCTCCTCGCGACGCTGCGCGAGGTAGCGGTTCGGGGCACTCTCGGGATCGTTCATGTCACCGACATAGATCGCGTCCATGGGGCAGGCCACGGAGCACGCGGTGGTTCCGCGACGTTCCGGGTCGTCCTGGCGCAGCGGGCAGTAGTTGCACTTGCCCATCACCCCCTGTGGCGGGTCGCCGTCCACCGCCACGCCACGGGCGTCACGGGGCTCGCCGGTGAAGCTGCCGCCGGAACTCGCCGGGTCGCCCCACTGGAAGTAGTTCACCCCGTAGGGGCAGGCGACCTCGCAGTAACGGCAGCCGATACAGACGTCGTAGTCGGTCAGCACGAGCCCGTCGGCCAGCCGCCGGTGTCGGGCGGTGGTGGGGCAGACCTTGATGCAGGGCGCGTTCGTGCACTGCTGGCAGGTACGCACGAGGAACTGCGTGCGTTCCTCGTCCGGTTCCTGGTAGGCGAAGACGTACGGCCACAGCGCGCCATCGGCGAGCCCGTTCTCGGTCCGGCACGCGTCGACACAGAACAGGCAGCCGTCACAACGCTCAAGGTCGATCACCATGCCGTACTGGACCGTCTTGGCCCCAGTCGTCGCGCTGGCGCCTCCCGCCACAACAGCACCCGTCGCACCAGGCCCGGTCGCACCAGACCCCGTCAGAGCGTCGGCTCGGAAGATGCCGCTGCGGTAGAACTCCCCCAGGAAGAGGACCCCCGCAGCAGCCCCGCCCAACGCGCCCAGGACATCCCGCCGCGACAGGATCCGCGGTTCCTCCGGCGCTCCCTCGCCCCCCTCGTCGTCGGCCGGCGAACCCGAGCTGGGCGCGTCGGGGCGGTCGTCGAGACCGAACTCGTGGAGGTAGGCCTCGTGGTAGCGCCGTCCGAACTCCTCACCCGACAGCTCGCCGGAGATCACGCGCTGCGCGTCGCGGGCGACCTGCCCACCCAGGGCGACGTCGTAGCCGGTGCCCTCCAGGACGTCCCGAGCCCGAGCCCCCCACACCGACTGGTCGTCCGCGTCAGCACTGGTCCGCTCGGCCATCTGCTCGTCCTTCCGCTGAGGCGAATCGCGTACGCGTCACGCGCTCACATTGATCGTCGCGATCTGGCCCTGCTCGTAGTGACCGAGGAGGTGGCAAGCCATGAACCATTCGCCCGGCTCGTCGATCACGACTTCGAGGTCTTTGGTCTCGCCCGGCCCTACCAGGGTCGCCATGACGTCATCATGGTGGTCGCTCTCCGCCTGCCCGTCGTCGTGGTCGCCGGCAGAGGCGAACTCCTCCTGCATGTGGGCATCACCGATCATGGCTTCGTGCGGGAGCTTCCCGTTGTTGACGAGCCGCAAGATGACGGGAACCCCGGCCTCGATCTCGATCGTCTCCGGCACATAGCCGAACTCGATCATCTCGACCTCGATGACCTCGACGGCGTCACCGTCGGGATCGGCACCGTGGGCCTCCAGGGGCTCCCCGGCCAGCCAGGCGTAGACGCTGTTGGACAGGTCGTGTTGGCTGCCGTGGACCGCCTCGAGCCCGTGACGGACACCTTCCAGGTCGCCCGCCTCCAGCGCCGCATGCAGCCCACCCACATCCGCCCGCAAGGCGCCGGACACCTC
>JBDNIX010000091.1:0-7152 GCA_041688045.1 Nitriliruptoraceae bacterium | reverse complement strand
GTGGCCATGTCGACCGTGTCCTCGGAACCGGTGGTCGAAACCTTCGGCATCGACGTGCCCGACCGGTCGGCTGGTACGGACCGGGTCACCCTGGATGCGGCGCTGTATCTGCCGGAACAAGCCTCGGTGGACGCCCCGGCGCCGGCCGTGTTGCTGGCCCATGGGTTCCTCAGCGACCGCCTTGCCGTCGACCCCCTGGCACGTGAACTGACCGATGACGGGTACGCGGTGGTGACGTGGTCGGCGCGTGGGTTCGGGCAGTCGGAGGGCGAGATCGCGCTGGCCGATCCGGACCGTGAGATCGCGGACGTTTCCGTACTGCTGGACGTCCTCGCCGATCGGGAGGACATCATCCAGGACGGACCCGATGACCCCCGCGTCGGGATCGTCGGGGCCAGCTACGGCGGTGGGACGGCGCTGTTGGCCGCGGTCGCAGACGGCCGCCTCGATGCCGTCGTCGCAAGCGCGGCCTGGGCCGACCTATCGGCATCGCTGGCGCCGAACGGGATCGTCGGCGCTGACACGGGTGTGCTCGCAACGGGCTGGACGAGCCTGCTGTTCTCCGCGACCGGCCTGCCACGAGACACTCCGGAACTCTGCGGCCGGTTCGTCCCGGCGGTATGCAACCTCTACGTCGAGGCAGCGACGTCCGGCGTTCTCGCGAGATCGTCGGCCGTGCTGGACCGCGCCAGTCCCGCAGGTCGAGTCGATGACGTGACCGCCCCGACGCTCCTGATCCAGGGGCAGCAGGACACGCTGTTCGGTCTGGCGGCATCGCGGCAGAACGCTGCGGGGATCGCTGCCACCGGGACGCCGGTCCGATTGCGCTGGCTGCCTGGCGGTCATGACGTCGTCGGATCCGGGCTGCCCTCCGGCGAGGCGCGCGAGGAGCTGGATGCCTGGCTCGGCCGCTGGCTGACCGACGGCGCAGACGGACGGGATCCGATCACGCCCTTCACCTGGACCGACGAGGCCGCCGACCGGCCCCGCGACCGCGGTCAACTTCCCGACGGTGAGCCCCGTGACGGTCTGCAGGTCGTGGTCTCCGCCGATGGCCGGCTGGTCGGGGCCGATGACGCCCCTGCCGTCGCCGGGCCGCTGAGGGTCCTCTCGCCCGCCGGCGGCCGACCCGCAGCGCTGTCGACCCTCCCGGGAGCGGGTGGATTTGCCGGCCTGCTTCCGCGTGCCGATATCCCGGGCCAGCACGTCAACTTCGACACCCAGCCGGTGGCGCAGGACGTCACGTTGTTGGGCCCGCCACGGTTGCGGCTGACCCTGGACGCCGACGGGGACGAGGTCCGGGTCTTCGTCAAGCTGTACGACGTGGCGCCCAACGGCGATGCTGCACTGCTGCAACGTGCGGTCACGCCGGTACGCGTGACCGACCTGCCCGCGACCGTCGACATCACCCTCGCGGACCTGGCCCATCGGCTCGTACGTGACCACCGACTGCGTCTCACGGTGGCCACGACCGACCAGGCGTTCGCGAATCGCACGGAACCGGCCGTGGTGTCCGTGACGCTGGACCCCGCCGTCAGCACCCTGCACCTCCCCACGGTCGCGACCCCGTCCGCTGACGGCCTCGGTCCGGCCGGCACTTTCCTCGCTGCTGCTGCCACGGCGCTGACCATGGTGGGGATCGCCGGCTGGCTCGTGCGTCGCCGACGCGACGACGGTTCCACGGACCTCGACATCGCCGGCGCGCCACCGATCGTGATCCGCGGATTGACCAAGCGGTACGCGGACGGGTTCCTCGCCGTCGACGACCTTGACGTCACGGTCGAGCGAGGGCAGGTCGTCGGCCTGCTCGGCCCCAATGGAGCCGGCAAGACGTCCGCCCTGCGTATGCTGCTCGGCCTGGCCTCCCCGGACGCCGGCACGATCGAGATCTTCGGCCACCGCATGCGGCCAGGCCATCCGGTCCTGCATCACGTGGGAGCGTTGGTCGAAGGGCCCGGTTTCAGTCCCGAGCTGTCGGGACTGGACAACCTACAGCTGTACTGGCGCGCCGGGGGGCGCCCCCCGGACGATGCCGATCTGCCGTGGGTCCTGTCCGTCGCCGATCTGGGGGACGCGATCCACAAGCCGGTCCGGACGTATTCGCACGGGATGAAGCAACGTCTGGCGATCGCTCAGGCGCTCATGGGCAGGCCGGCGCTGCTGGTCCTGGACGAACCCACCGACGGGCTCGACCCGGAACAGATTCGGTCCATGCGCCAACTGTTGGCCGGCCTCGGTGACGCGGGCCACACCGTGCTGGTGTCCAGCCACCTGTTGGCCGAAGTGGAGCAGATGTGCACGCACGTGGTGGTCGTTCAAGGCGGGCAGCTGCGAGCCGATGGCTCCGTCGCCGAGTTGGTCGGCACCACCCGCACCGTCGTGGTCGACACGGATGATCGCGCCGCGGCCCGGACCGTGCTGTTGGAGCACCTTGCTGCCAGCGCCATCGAGGTCTCCGGTTCGGGACTCGCGGTGAGCCTCGGCGGACACGATGCCGCGGACATCGTCGCATGGTTGGTCGCGGCCGGGCAGCGGGTCCGCGCTGTGACCCCCCGCGGGACGTTGGAGGACGCGTTTCTGAGCCTGACCCGGGATCAGCCATGATCGTCGAGCTCCAGCGACAGATGCGGCGCCGCCGGACGAAGGTCGGGTTGGGTGGCATCGCCGCCGTGCCGATTCTGCTGGCCGTCGCCTTCGTGCTGGCGTCGGAAGACGGTGGTGGTGGTGGCGGTGACCCGACGGGCCTGTTTTCGCTGGCGACGTCGTCGGGTCTGAACTTCGCACTGATGTCGACGGCCGCGACGGCTCCCTTCCTGCTGCTGGCCGTGATCGCGCTGTTCACCGGCGACACGGTGTCCAGTGAGGCCAGTTGGGGAAGCTTGCGGTATCTGCTCACGCGGCCGGTTCCTCGCGGCCGATTGCTGGCGCGCAAACTGGTTGTGGGATTGCTGCGGAGTGCGGTCGCCGTGGTCCTCGTCCCCATCAGCGGGTTGATCGCCGGAACCGTCGCCTTCGGGTGGGGGGACGTGACGACTCCCTTCGGCGTGCTTCCCGCTGCCACCGCCATCGGCCGACTTGTGGTGATCGTGGCGTACCTCGCATGGACGTCGTTGTGGCTGGCGGCATTGGCCTTCGCTCTGTCGACCACCACGGATTCGGCGGTCGGTGCCGTCGCCGGGGCCATCGTGCTGGTGATCGTGGTGCAGATCCTGGACGCGATCGACGCCCTGGGCGATATCCGTCGGTGGTTGCCGGTCCATGAGGGCAACGCGTGGATCGGGCTCCTCGCGACGCCGGCACGGTACGCGGATCTGTCGCGCGGGATCTGGTTGCAGCTGCCGTACCTCGTGGTGTTCCTGGGATTCGCGTGGTGGACGTTCTCCCGACGGGACGTGCTGTCGTGACGGGCGGAGCAGCGTCACATCCGCGCTCGGTTGCCTATCGTTGCGGGTATGGACCAACTCACCGCCGTGCAGACCCGTCTTCTTGGCGTGCTGATCGAGAAGCAGCTCACGACGCCACAGCAGTATCCGCTGACGGAGAACGCGTTGATCACCGGGTGCAACCAGTCCACCAACCGAGAGCCCGTGGTCGACTACGACCAGTCGGACGTCCGCGGCGCCCTCATCGAGCTCCGGCATCTCGGCCTGGCCAAGCGGGTCATGCGCGCCGGTGAACGGGCGGAGAAGCACGCGCACCGTGTCGACGAGCAACTCGGCCTGATCTCCACCGCCCCACTGGCGGTGCTTGGGCTGCTGATGCTCCGCGGCGCACAGACGCCGGGTGAGTTGCGCAGCCGCTCCGCCCGGCTCCACGCGTTCGGTGACGCCGATGCGTTGACCGTGGTGTTGACCGAGCTGCAGGATCGCGGTGTGGCTGAGCCCCTTCCCCGCCGTCCCGGGGAGAAGCAGATCCGCTGGCGGCACCTCCTTGGCAGCGATGACCATGGCGCCGTAGCCCCGGATGTGGTAGCTGCAGGCGGTGAGGTGGAGGATCCCGACCGCTCGCCGGTGCCGACCGTCCGTGAACTGGCAGCACAGGTCGAAGCATTGACGGCTCGGGTGTCCGTGCTCGAGCAGGAGTTGGGTCTTCATCGACCCGATGACGACGCATCGCTCGGCCAGTGACGATGGGTCTACCCCCGCGGTGACCTTCGGACCTGTCCGGCCGAGCGGGGCGATGGTTCGGTGGTGATGGCCGGACGCCGCTCGCGCGATCGCTGCCGGGTCGACGTCGCCGGTCGTACGCGGCGTTGGGTAGGTGATCGATGTGAAGGCAGTGAGGATCATCCTGGTCGTGGCCGGGGTCATGGGCCTGGTGACGTGGATCGGACTGCGGATACCTGCTCGCCCCTTCGGCGACGTCGCAGCTGCCGCTCGGCAGCCGTCGACCGTGCCGCTGCCCGACGATCTACCGGAGCCGGTCGCCCGTTTCTACCGGGAGCTGTATGGCGACGACATCCCGGTGATCGAGACCGCCACGGTGACGGGGCGTGGGACGATGCGGGTTTCCGGGGTCACGCTGCCGGTGCGGTTCCGGTTCAGTCACGTCACCGGGCAGGACTACCGCCACGACATCGACGCCACGCTCTACGGCCTGCGGACGATGAGGATCCTGGAAACCTACCGGTCCGGCACCAGCCGGCTCGAGCTGCCGTTCGGTGTCAGCGAGGGCCCGAAGATCGACCAGGGTGCCAATCTGGCTCTGTGGGCGGAGGCAGTCTGGATGCCGTCGGTGTGGATCACCGATCCCCAGGTGCGATGGCAGCCGGTCGACCAGCACACGGCGACGCTGGTCGTCCCGTTCGACGGTGAAGAAGAGACCTTCGTCGCGCGTTTCGATCCCGACACCGGACTGTTGCGGCTGCTGGAGTCCATGCGCTTCAAGGAGGAGTCCAGCGATCACAAGACATTGTGGCTCAACGAGGTCGTGGCGTGGGGCGAGCTCGACGGGCATTCGATGCCCATCGAGACGGCGCTGACGTGGTTCGACGACGGCCGGCCATGGGCGCGCCTGACGACCGAACACGTGCTCGTCAACGTCCCGCTGGACGACGAGCTTCGTGTGACAACGGGTAGTGCCACGGGTTGAGTTGGGGTTGAGCGGCGGGGTGTGCGGCGGGCACTGAAGCCGACCGACACGCTGACGGTCAGTTCGCTTCACCGGCCACGGATCGGCTCGGCGGCGACGTTGGTGATCGCCGCCTTGGTCGCCGCGTTGCGTGGAACGGGGATACGGAGTCCTCGACCCGGGAACCGGTGGATGGGGCCTCAGCGTTGCCGGTAGCCGCGGGTGGCGACCCAGCCCAATGAGCCGACGGTGAGCAGGATGGTCCCGCCGACGACCGCCACCATGGGCAGGGTGAACGCGAGGACAGCGCACAGGGCGACGCCCAGTCCGGACAGCCACCGGGGCCACCGTCGTTCACCGCGGCTGAGCGTCCAGGCCGACGCGTTGGCGAGTGCGTAATAGGTCAGCACAGCGAATGAGCTGAACCCGATGGCACCCCGAAGGTCGGCGATCAGGACCACCACACATACCACCAGCGCGCCGGTCGCCTCCGCCCGATGCGGGGTCCGGCGCGTGGGGTGGACCGCGTCGAGGAAGGTCGGGAGTTCCCGCCGCCGCGCCATGGACAGCGTTGTCCGACTGATCCCGGCGAGCAGTGACAGCAGCACCCCTGCGGCTGCGATCGCCGCTCCGATGCGCACGACCGGTGTGAGTGCCGCCCAGCTGCCCGCTCCCACGGCGGTGGCCAACGGCGCGGACGACGTGGCCATCTCGTCAGGACCGACGGCCAGGAGGACCGACCCCAGTACGATGGCGTAGACCACCACCACAATGCCCAACGCGATCGGGATCGCCTTCGGGATGGTCACCGTCGGATCACGAACCTCCTCACCCAACGTGGACAGTCGGGCGTACCCGGCGAACGCGAAGAACAGCAGTCCGGCCGACTGCAGCACGCCGAAGGCGCCACCCGGTAGTTCGGCGACGATATTCCCGGTGCTGGCCTGCCCACCCAGCAGCGCGGCGGCAACCACCGTGGCCAGGGCCGCCAGGACGAGGGCCACGACGACGCGGCTCAGGTGTGCGGTCCGCTCGACTCCGAGGTAGTTGACGACCGCCATGGCGACCACGGCCCCGATGCCGAGCGGTCGCGCCCAGTCCTCGTTCACATAGGCGCCGAACGTCAACGCCATCGCCGCCAGGCTGGCGGTTTTGCCGACTATGAAGCTCCAGCCGGCGAGGAAGCCCCAGTAGTCCCCGAGTCGCTCACGTGCGTAGACGTACGTGCCGCCGGCCTGCGGATACAGCGCCGCCAGTTGCGCGGATGACGTGGCGTTGGCATAGGCAACCAGACTCGCGATCGCCAATCCGACGAGCAACCAGGATCCCGCCGCCGCGGCTGCAGGTCCTGGCGCCGCGAATACCCCGGCGCCGATCATGGCGCCCAGGCCGATGATCACCGCATCCGTGGTCGTGAGCCGTCGCGCCAACTCCTCGGACGGTCGCCCCATCGTCTGCTCCTCACCGTAGGCCGCTCGACACGCGGGCCTGACGGTGAATGCTACTTGGTCGGCGGCTGCGTTTTGACGGCGTGGCGGTGGTCGTGCAAGCTTCGGGTCGCCTGTGTCAGCAGGACGCCCTCCGGTTCTCTCATCGCAACCAACGGCCCATGCGCCGGTTCGAGGATTCCGTGCAGAGACTTGGTGCTTACGAATCATCAGCGCGGGGTATGCCGCTCGTCGCTCTGTCTGCTGCCCTGTGGGGTACCGACGCGCTGTTCCGGCGGGGGTTGGCACTGGAGTTGCCGGCGACCACGGTGGTGGTCTACGAGCACCTCATCCTTGCGCTGATCATGGCGCCGATCCTCCTGCGGATCCCGTGGCGTCAGCTGTCCACGGGGGATCTGTGGGCGCTCACCCTGATCGGCGCGGGAGCGTCGGCGCTGGCGACCGGCATGTTCACGGCTTCCTTTCGATTCGGAGACCCGAACACGCCACTGCTGCTGCAGAAGTTGCAGCCGATCGTCGCGATCATCGCGGCTCGGTACCTGTTGGGGGAGCGTCTGCGGCCACGTTTTGGTCTGTACGCGACTGCTGCCGTGGTTGCGGCCTGGCTGATCACCTTCCCGGATCCATTGCATGC
>JBDNIX010000090.1:0-6400 GCA_041688045.1 Nitriliruptoraceae bacterium | reverse complement strand
GCCGTGGTGGGGCAAAGGGATCTGCTGGCTAGCGACCATGGTCGTCGAGCTTCCGCCAGGCGTTGAGCCGGTCGTGCCACAGGCTCCAGCCGGCTCCGATGGCGCGGGCCTCGCCGGATTCGATCAGGTCGAGTGCGACGACCGGCGCGGCGGCAACGCCAGGTTCGTGCAGTGGGACGTGGCCGGGTTCGACATTCCGGACGACGGCGTTGGCGACGCCAACGGACACGTCGAGATCTGCCGCGTACTCGTGTGCGAGCCGGTCGGCCCGGGCGGGAGCGAGGTAGACCTCGAGGGGGCCACCATCTCCGGCAAGGTCGGCGCCGACCCGTTCGGCTGCGGAACGTCCGGCGAGCACGCACCCCGGTTCGGCTGCGAGGTCACCGAGCAGCGACGGGTGCACGTGGTAGAAGGCAAGGTCGGCGCGCTTGCGTAGACGCCCGGCGAGGTGTTGAGGATCATCGAACCGAAGGTGGTGGCGCAGCTGTGACAGCCGCGAGGGCGACACCGGTCCGGGTTGCTGGCCAGCCAGCAGCCGCAGCAGCACCCACGCGGCAGCCGGGGAGAACGGCCGCCCAACCGGGCGGGTCGCCGCGCCGACCTGGCGGAGATGGTCGGGATCGACCACGACGCGGCCGGCGAATTTGGACGAACGTACCTGACCCTGGGCGATCAACTGGCGGACCGCTGAGGGCGACACGCCGAGCTCCGCTGCGGCCTCGCGCACCGAGAGCCCGGGGAACGCAACCGCCATGCCACGACCTTTCCTTAACCCTTTGCCTAAGGGCATAGTTTACTTAACTATGCCCGTGACGCAAGGGTTAAAGAAAACGACGTGCTGTCGCTCAAGCCCAGACGAGTTCTGTCTTGATCGCGGTGTGCTCCCGAACCAACGAGAGACGTCGCAGATAGTGGCGGCGATGCGCTGGCAAGGACGCTGATAGCGCAGCGATAACGAGCGACGCGGCACGTCCCGGCACGAACGGACCCCGTCTGCCATCCGGCAGGGACGAAACCCCTGGTCAGGGCGACATTCGGCCACCGGGCGGCACCAGGCGGCACACAAGTCATCTCCCTCGAAAGCGGGTAGGCCCGCAAGGGTCTCGAGGGTTCGAATCCCTCTCCCTCCGCCACATCACCGCAGGTCAGCGGGGGGTTTCCCACGGGAAGCCCCCGCTGCCTATGGACGGTCGACCTGGGTAGTAGCGATAACACGAGACAGCGAAACCGTCGCTGGCACCGAGTTCGCGGTCCTGGAAGGGGCTGCTTGCGGCTGCCAGGGGACGGTTTCGTCAGCAGCGTCGGCCATCTACCCGCTTCGTAGACGGGAAGACCGACCAGCCCGCTGGACCTCCCCATCGGTGCGTCACATCCGTTCCGACGGAGTTCCGAGGCGACTCGCGACCACCCGGATGTCCGCGTTGTTGCCGGTGGGCAAGGAGACCGGTCGAGCCCTCCCGTCAGGAGATCCATGGCGTACCCTGCCCTATGAGCTTCGAGCGGATCGCCATCGACCCGGCCCGGATGCAGGGGTTGCCGTGCATCCGGGGGGCACGTGTCACCGTGAGCGCGGTCCTGGGACAGCTCGCTGCGGGTCGTTCGATCGGCGAGGTCCTCGAGGACTATCCCCAGCTCGCCCGTGAGGATGTGCTCGGGGCCCTGGAGTACGGCGCTGCCGCTACCCGCGAGCGTGAGATTCCACTCACCGCGGCGGGATGAAGCTCCTGCTCGATGAGAACTCTCGCCCCGGGTGGCGGGGATGCTGCGGTAGGCCGGCCACGAGGTTGTCCATGTCACCGAGGTCGGGCTCGGCAATACCGACGATGCCGACATCCTCGCTGCAGCCGCCGGCGAGGGCGCGGCGGATGGCGGAGGCTGCTGGCGTTGCCGCGACGACCTCGAACAGACATCCTGCGTCAACGACCAGCATCGGGCCACGTTCCGCGTGCCTCGTCGAGGGCGTCGATGACCTCCTCGCCCGCGATGTTCGAGGACCGTCGCTCGGTGCGCCGAAGCCACTCGCCGACCGTGGGCCTTGCTGCCAATCGAGTCGCGTGTCGGCGGAGCAGTTCGGGGACCGTGATCCCCTCCTCGCCGGCTCGTCGGACGAGTGCCGCGTAGACCTCGTCATCGACGTCACGGATCTGCACGGTTCTGGGCATCGGCACCGCCTCCTATGATGCGTTCACGTACCGTTTCATGCAAGCATGCATGATACGGTGAGGGCGCTTCCGCCCGATGATCCTGAACAGCCCCGAGGCCTGCGTCGTCACCCGCGCAGCTGGTAGCGGGTACCGGGCCCGCGGCCGGTGACCGTGATGACACCGTCGTCCCGCAACCGACGCAGCTGCGGACGCACCTGCTCGACGGGAACGGCCAGCGCCTCGGCGAGTTGACGCGCGGAGACGGAACCCAGGCGGCGCAGCGCAGCGGTCAGCGGGTCCCGCTCGCCGTCGAGCAGATCCCACGCGACGGCGGCGGCGTCACGAACCGCGGACTGGAGCGCGCCACTCGCGGCGGCCAGACCGGGTGGCGGTCCCAGCCGCCGCAGCGCTGCGCCGGGATCGTCCGACGGTGACGGATGCACGACGACCTGGCGCAGGTCGCCGCGCTGATCGAACAGCTCGCGAGCCACCAGCGAGCTGACGGCGGGCCGCTCGTCGTCCAGGGCCTCGTGAGGCTCCGGAGCGGGAGCTCCCGAGCGGTGCGCCCGCAGCCCGGCGAGCAGCGCCGCGCGGTCGCGACCGCGCAGGGTCGGTAGCAGGAAGGGGTCGGCGTCGAAGCTCTGGGCGAGCACGTAGTGCACCGCCGCAACGTGCTTGCACGGGTTGGCGACGTCCGGGCACGAACAGCGGGTGGCCAGCTCACGTGCCGTCGGGAACAGCGACACGCCGCACTCGGCCAGCACCTCGTCGATGTCCTCGGGCATGCGCCCGTCCAGCAGCTCGGCCGCGTGCCGCACCCGCGCGCCGAGTGCCGCGATCACCTGTGTCCAGGTCGCGTCGTCGAACACCGGGAGCCGCAGGCGCACCCGGTAGGGGGTCGGCCGGCTGCCCGTCACGCGGGCGACGACCTCACCGGGGCGGACCGTCAGGTCCTGCACCGTGCCCTTCCTCGCGTAGTTGCGCCCGCGCGGCAGTCGGTTCTCGTACACGGCGCCGAGCGACTCGAGCGCGCCGATCCAGCGCTGCCCCCACCAGGTGAGTCCGAACCGCGTCGCGCCGCTCATCCGACACCCGACCCTGCTACCTCGATGTCGCCAGGATCGTCGGCGGTGCTGCCCAGCGCCGCCGGACGGAGCGTGACGAGATCCCGCAGGGCGTCGTCGTCGAGCTCGGTCAACCAGGCCTCGCCCTCGCCGAGGACCGCGCCGGCGAGCGCGCGCTTGTCGTCGATGACCGCGGCGATGCGCTCCTCCAGCGTGCCGGCGGTGACGAGCTTGTGGACCAGGACCGCGCGGCGCTGGCCGATCCGGTAGGCGCGGTCGGTGGCCTGGTCCTCGACGGCGGGATTCCACCAGCGGTCGAAGTGCAGGACGTGGGGGGCAGGCGTCAGGTTGAGCCCGGTTCCGCCGGCCTTGAGCGACACCAGCAGCACGGGCGGTGCGTCGTCGTCGTCCTGGAACCCCGCGACCATGGATTCGCGTCCGTTCCGGGTGACGCCGCCGTGGAGGAACGGCAGTGCGGGCAGGTCCAGGGTGTGGGCGAGGTGGCCGGCGAGCAGGTCTCCCATGCGTCGGTACTGGGTGAACACGAGCGCGCGGTCGCCTGCGTCCACGGCCTCGGCGAGCAGCTCGACCGCACGTGTGAGCTTGCCCGATCGGCCGGGAAGCGGGCCCCGCTCGCCGAGGTACTGCGCCGGGTGGTTGCAGATCTGCTTGAGCTCGGTGAGCAGCTTGAGGATCCGACCGCGACGCTCGATGCCGTCGCCGAGGTCGTGTGCGAACACCTCGTCGACGGCGGCCTGGTAGAGGCTCGCCTGCTCGCGGGTCAGATGGCAGGACACGGTCAGCTCGGTCTTGTCGGGCAGCTCGGGAGCGATCGCCGGGTCGGACTTCGTGCGCCTGAGCACGAACGGTCCGCTCAGTGCCCGCAGTCGCCGGGTCGCGTCGGGATCCTGCCACCGCTCGATCGGGGCCGCATAGTCGCGCCGGAAGCTGGTGAGCTGGCCGAGCAGCCCGGGAGTGGTCAGATCGAGGATCGCCCACAGCTCGGCGAGCCGGTTCTCGACCGGCGTGCCCGTCATCGCGATACGGACGGTGGCGGGCAGCCGCCTGGCGACCTTGGCGGCCTGGGTGAGGTGGTTCTTGACCTGCTGGGCCTCGTCCATGACCACCACGTCCCAGTCGACGTCGGTGAGCAGGTCCGCGTCGATCCGCAGCAGCCCGTAGGTGGTGACAACGACCGTGCCGGGCGCGAAGGCCTCCACGGCCGTCGCCCGGTCCGGCCCGTGGTGACGGGCCACCTCGAGGTCGGGGGCGAACCGGGCCAGTTCGCGCTCCCAGTTGCCGACCACGGACACGGGGCACACCACGAGGTGTGGCCGATCGCCGCCCCGGTCGGCCAGCAGCGTGATGGCCTGCAGCGTCTTGCCGAGCCCCATGTCGTCGGCGAGGATCCCGCCGAGCCCGGCCTCGGCGAGCGCCTGCAGCCAGCCCGCGCCGCGTTGCTGGTAGGGGCGCAGCTGCGCGTTGACGCGCTCGAGCCGAGGCGTCAAGTCCTCGTCGTCGCGCAACCGCGCCACGAGGTCCGCGAGCACGCCGTCGGCGACCACCTCGACCGTGCCGAGGCCCTCGACGCGCTGCTCGCCGGTCAGCGCGGCCGCCAGCACCCCGCCGGCGTCGGCCTGCTGGTCGCTGCCGACCAGCGCCGCCAGGGTCGCCGCCTCGTCGGGATCCACGCGGACCCAGCGCCCTCGCCACCGCACCAATGGCTGCTTGAGCGCGACGATCCGGGCGAACTCGGTCGGATCGATGGTCTCGTCGCCGAGCGCCGCCTCCCAGGTGAACGATGCCAGTTGGTCGGCGCCGAGCCCGGCCGCGGCCTCGTTGCCGGGGCTGGGCGTGGCCGATCGGGCTCGCAACCTGGCGCGCAGGCGTCGCTGTCCACCGGTGGTCAGTTCGGCCGGGAGCAGCACCCCGATGCCGGCCGCCGACAAGGTCGCCGACTCGGTCAGGAACTCCCCGGCCGCCCGGGCATCTAGGTCGAGTCCGTCGGGGGCCGGCTCGTCGAGGCTCGCGGCCATCGGCGGGAACAGCCGGGCGGCCTCGGCCAGCCCGCGGATCAACGCCTCCTGCGCGTCCGCGAACTCCCGATCCCCCAGAGCCAGCCGCCCACCGACGTGGGCCCACACCTCGTCAGCGCCGATCAGCAGGCTCGGGTCGTCCGCCGCCTGCAGCAGGTAGTCGAGTCGCCAGGCACGTGCCGAGCCATTCGATACGCCGGGCTCGTCGAGGTCGTCGCCATTGTCGAGGTCGGAGGCATCGCCGACGTCCAAGTCGCTCAGGTCGTCCGGGAACGCGAGCCGCAGGCACACGCGCGTGCCCGCCGCGCCCGCCTGGTCGACGAGCGACCCGGCCCACTCCGCCAGCTCGGCACTGAGCGTCTCGCGTCCTTGTGGCAGCTCCACGATCGGGTCGGCGGCGACGAGCGCCTGCGCCCACTCACCGGCCAGTGTGGTGGCCGGTGCGCGGCGCCCGTCGCCCCGTGCGCACGCGTCCGCGACCGCGTCGAGGTAGGCGCGCACGAGGTCGAGCGCCGACCACACGGCGGCGTCGTCCTCGGCTGCCAGGGCGTGCGCCGCCGACGGCATCGCGGCGGCCAACTGCCTCGGCCGTGGGTCGCCGGCGGTCGCGCACCGCCAGCCCGCCACCCCTGATGCGCCCGCGTCGCGCAGCTGCGGCACGATCCGCCCCGCGGTGACCAGCTCGGCCGCCAGCTTCGCGGCCACGCTCCACGCCAGGACGCTGTCGGAGGGACGCCGCCACGCGGGCCAGTCGTCGCCCGTCGGGAGCGTCACGAGCGACGCCGTGGCGGGGAGCACGGGCACCAGTCTGGCCGGGACCTCGGCGGTGGTCACGCGCGTGTGGGCGCGCGCCGTCCTCGGGAGCACGGTCGTGAGCGTTGCCGGCGCGCCGAGGCCGAACCCGAGTCCGGACATCGCGCGTTCGAGCTCGGCCTCGGGCACGCCCCACAGGGCGAGGTGGCCGCCGGACGGGACGGGGGCTCCCGGCCAGAACGTGGCCTGGAGGCGCCCGGGAAGGCGCTCCTCGACGGACGATGTCTTCGTCTTCACCATGCACGAGACGATAGCGAGCGACGGGCGGGATCGAGAACCCGTGGACGGGGGAGCGGACCGGTCGGTCCACACCGCACCCGCACCACGTACCGGCGTCGTGGGG
>JBDNIX010000473.1:0-4128 GCA_041688045.1 Nitriliruptoraceae bacterium | reverse complement strand
GTTGTCGAGCGCCTCAATCTCCCCTTCGTCCTTGATCGATTCGGCCGGAGCTTCCTGCGAGGCGAGGTAGTCGTCGAGGTCGTTCTTGGCGGACTGAAGCGCCTCTTCCAAGTCGCTGAGCCCGGTGGGCTCGTCGCCCGACGGATCGGCCAAGTCGTCATGCGCGGCCTTGGCCGCGCTGCACGTCTCATCGTCAGCGCAGTCGGTTCCGTCGTCGAGAGTGTCGAGAGCCGCCTCGTACTCGCTCTCCGCGGCGTCGTAGGCTTCCTTGGCCTCCTCCCACTCCGCTACGGCAGCGCGCGCATCGTCGAGGTCGGCTTGCGCTTCGGCGACCGCATCGCGGAGCTGCTGCTCCTCATCGGTGGTGTCGGCGAAGGCGGTGGTCTGGGGTACGAGCAGCGTGAGCAGGAGTGCCAGTACCCCTATCAGTGGCACTACGCGTCGAGTGATGGTCGTCGTCATCCCAGGTCCCCCAGGAGTCGAGCCGGCCCTTGGAAGAGCCGACGTGGAGTGTCGGGTCAAGGGTCGGTCTCGCCACTCGCTCCCTTCGAACCTCCCGCATCCCTGAGGATTTGGGTCGGCGACCGTGTTGCGGTTCGAAGATCTGTGCGTCCCCCGGACCACCTCGTGTGAGGTAGCCCAGTGGGCCGGTTCGGCCCGCTTGCTTTGCGGACTCTCCGCCCTCGCAACCCGTCGTGCAACCCAGATATCCACAAGATGACGCTGCGTGACCGTCACCGGCAAGGTCCTCGCTTACAGCGCACTCTCGGTGACGCAGCGTGATTTGTGGGCGTGCGTTGAGCGCGCGACCGGCAAGCGCGCGTTCAAGACCGTGACGGAAGGTCACCGCCGCATGGCCCCTGTGCGGACGGCCGTCCAAGCTTCCTGGGCTCCTCGAGGACAGGGATGGCGGCTGGCACGAATGCCGGCCGCCATCCCTGTGCGGGCTTGGGGAAGGCGGGGCTCCTCGATCGCGGCTCGCACGGGCCCGAGCCGCGGCAGGACCGCTCCGGCAAGGATGCTCATCAGGCCCAGCAAGACCGGCAGCAGCGAGGAAATCCCGGTACGCGGGTGCTCCTCCATGACCACGACCTCGTCCGGGACCTGGTCGGAGTCGGTCACGGGGATGACCTGGTCATCGTCGGGCCGCTCACCGACCGGCTCGTCGTCGGTCGGCTGATCATCCGTCGGTTCCCCGTCGGGTGGCTCGTCGTCCTTGTGCTTCCCGCTGTCGTCCGTGGCGCCCTCGGTGGCGTTGACTTCGGGCTGGGTGTCGTGCGGCGCGGTCGCCTCGGTCTCCCTGTCCCCCTCGGCGCCGGCCGGCCGGTGAGGGACCGACGGGTTGGCCTGCCGCTGGAGCGTCCGCGTCCCCGTCCGCGTCCCCCTTCTGCATTGACCGTGGCAGGTTCTGGCGTCGCTTGGTGACGCCAGAACCTGCCACGTTGGGGATTGATGTCGCGTTCCCGGCGGGATCGCGCGCCGCTGCGGCCGGATGGTCACCTCCGCCGCCCTTTGCACTCGACCCAGCAGAGTGCTAGCTTCCTTCTGGCACTCAGAACGAGCGAGTGCCAACCGACTCGACACATCGAGATGTCACTTCGAGATCTCGAGGTGGCGGGTCACCGGACGCCGATCCGGCAGGCTGCAGGACCGGGCCACCGACCGGCCGTCCGTCCGTTCAACGCCGCAGCTACCTCGCGGCGAAACCACATCCCACGTCCGGCCGCTCGCTGCGGCCGAACCGACACCACCACAGGGAGGGCACGTTGGCCACCGACGTCAAAGTCAAGCCCCTCGAGGACCGCGTCCTCGTCACGATCGACGAGTCGGAGCAGACCACCGCTTCCGGCCTGGTCATCCCCGACACCGCCAAGGAGAAGCCCCAGCAGGGCACCGTCATTGCGGTCGGCCCGGGCAAGCGCTCGGACACCACCGGCGACGTCATCCAGTTGGACGTCTCCAAGGGCGACACCGTGCTGTTCTCCAAGTACGGCGGAACCGAGGTCAAGGTTGACGGCAACGAGTACCTGATCCTGTCGGCCCGCGACATCCTCGCGATCATCGGCTGACGACACGCATGGCGCTGCCAGGGCCCGTCGACCGGACCGTGGGAGCCGCACCGCGTGGATCAGGACGGTGCGAGGCGCGCGGCAGGTCCGCGCCCCTTTCGCACCGACCGCACCACCCGAACAAGCGAACGGCTCGGAGCACCCGGGCTGTGAGCCACTACCTCGAAGCTCGAAGTTGATGAAGTTTCAGGTCGGCTCATTCCAGAAATCTTCCAAGGAGGAACCACCGTATGGCGAAGATCCTCAGCTTCAGCGAGGACGCGCGTCGCCGCCTCGAGAGGGGCGTCAACAAGCTTGCAGACGCCGTCAAGATCACGCTCGGCCCCAAGGGTCGCAACGTCGTGATCGACAAGAAGTGGGGCGCCCCCACGATCACCAAGGACGGTGTCACCGCCGCCCGGGAGATCGACTTGGAGGACCCCTACGAGAACATGGGCGCCCAGCTCGCCAAGGAAGTGGCCACCAAGACCAACGACGTCGCGGGTGACGGTACGACCACCGCGACCGTCCTGGCCCAGGCCATCGTCAAGGAAGGTCTGCGCAACGTCGCTGCCGGCGCCAACCCGATGATCCTCAAGCGAGGCATCGACAAGGCCGTCGAGTACGTCGTCGCGGAGATCGCCAAGAGCTCGCGTGAGATCGAGACGCCGGACGAGATCGCTCAGATCGCGTCGATCTCGGCCAACAACGACACCACGATCGGCAAGATCCTCGCCGACGCGATGGACAAGGTCGGCAAGGACGGCGTGATCACGGTCGAGGAGTCGCAGACCTTCGGCATGGAGCTCGACTTCGTCGAGGGGATGCAGTTCGACAAGGGCTACATCTCGCCGTACATGGTCACCGACCCCGAGCGCATGGAGGTCGTGTTCGAGGACCCCTACATCCTCATCGCGAACTCGAAGATCTCGGCCGTGCAGGATCTGCTGCCGGTGCTCGAGAAGGTCATGCAGGGCGGCCGTCCGCTGGTCGTCATCGCCGAGGACCTCGAAGGCGAGGCGCTCGCGACCGTGGTGGTCAACAAGATCCGCGGCACCTTCCAGTCGGCCGCCGTCAAGGCGCCGGGCTTCGGTGAGCGTCGTAAGGCCATGCTGCAGGACATCGCGATCCTCACCGGTGCCCAGGTCATCTCCGAGGAGGTCGGTCTCAAGCTCGAGAACGCGACCCTGGACCTGCTCGGGAAGGCCCGCAAGGTCGTCATCACCAAGGACGACACCACGATCGTCGAGGGCGCAGGCTCCGAGGACGACATCAAGGGCCGGATCAACCAGATCAAGGCCGAGGTCGAGAAGACCGACTCCGACTGGGACCGTGAGAAGCTGCAAGAGCGTCTCGCGAAGCTCTCCGGCGGGGTCGCCGTGGTCAAGGTCGGCGCTGCCACCGAGACCGAGCTCAAGGAGGTCAAGCACCGCATCGAGGACGCCCTGTCCGCGACGCGTGCGGCCGTCGAAGAGGGCATCGTCGCCGGTGGTGGTACCGCACTGCTGCAGGCCGAGGCCGGGATCGACAAGCTGAACCTCGAAGGTGACGAGGCCACGGGTGGTCGCATCATCCGCAAGGCCCTGTCGTCGCCGCTGTACTGGATCGCCTCGAACGCGGGCCTCGAAGGCTCCGTCGTCGTCGAGCGTGTCCGCACCATGGACGCCGGCCACGGGCTGAACGCCCTGACCGGTGACTACGAGGACCTGATCAAGGCCGGGATCATCGATCCGGCCAAGGTCACGCGCTCCGCGCTGCAGAACGCCGCGTCGATCGCAGGTCTGCTGCTCACCACCGAGGCGCTGGTCGCCGACAAGCCCGAACCTGAGGGCGACGGCGGCGGTCACGGTACCGACGGTGGCATGGGTGACATGGGCGGCATGGGCGGCGGCATGGGCTTCTGATCCCGCGCTGCTAGCTGTTCCACGTGGGGGAGGCCCCGTCGGCGATTGCCGGCGGGGCCTTCTCCTTTGGGTTTTGGGTCCGACGCGTCCCGGCCGGTTCTGGCGTCGCTCCGTTGCGGTCGTTCGGTCCGGTGAAGTGGGGTGACCGTGGGGAGGTCGGTTGGCTTCAGCGGACG
>JBDNIX010000472.1:0-2992 GCA_041688045.1 Nitriliruptoraceae bacterium | reverse complement strand
GACAAGCTCGGCGTGACGGGCGCAGCGCTGGTCAAGAAGCTGTTCGACATGGGTGAGATGGCGACCGTGCAGCAGACGCTGCCCGACGACACGGTCGAGATCATCTGCGCCGATCTCGGTGTGGACATCTACTTCATGTCCGAGGAGGAGCTGGAGTTCGGCATCGAGGCCCCGGAGGATCCCGAGCGCCTGCAGCCGCGACCACCGGTCATCACGGTCATGGGGCACGTCGATCACGGGAAGACCAAGCTGCTCGACGCCATCCGGCAGACGGACGTCGTCGCCGGCGAGGCCGGGGGCATCACCCAGCACATCGGCGCCTACCAGGTCACCAAGGACGACCGGCAGATCACCTTCATCGACACCCCGGGGCACGAGGCTTTCACCGCCATGCGTGCGCGGGGGGCACAGGTCACCGACGTCGCGATCCTGGTCGTGGCCGCCGACGACGGCGTGATGCCGCAGACCCGGGAGGCCATCGCGCACGCGAAGGCGGCCGAGGTTCCGGTCGTCGTCGCCATCAACAAGATGGACACCGAGGGCGCGGATCCGGTCAAGGTCAAGAGCCAGCTGACCGAGCACGACCTGGTCGCCGAGGACTTCGGCGGTGACGTGCCCATGGTCGAGGTCTCCGCGCTCCAGCAGCAGGGGCTCGACGACCTCCTCGAGGTCGTCCTCCTGCAGGCCGACCTGCTCGAGCTGCGGGCGGATCCGACCAAGGACGCCCGTGGCCGTGTCGTCGAGGCGCACCTCGACCGCGGCCGGGGTCCGGTGGCGACCGTCCTGGTGCAGGGTGGCACGCTCCGACGGGGCGACATCCTCGTCGCGGGGACCGCCGACGGCAAGATCCGGGCCATGTTCGATCACAACGGCCAGCAGGTCGATGAGGCCGAGCCGTCCCGCCCGGTCCAGGTCCTCGGGCTGAACGAGGTCCCCGAGGCCGGGGACGAGTTCCGGGTCGTCGACGCGGAACGTGCCGCACGTGATGTGGCCGAACGCCGGTCCGCACGGGAGCGACGCAAGGAACTCGCCGAGCGCCGACCGACGACCCTGGAGGAGTTCACCTCGGCGGTTCAGGCCGGGGACAAGGCCACCTTGAACGTCATCATCAAGGCGGACGTCTCCGGTTCCGCCGAAGCGCTCGAAGATGCGCTGGTCAAGCTCGCGCTGGACGAGGTCGAGGTCCGGGTGCTGTCCAAGGGCGTCGGTGCGATCACCCAGGGTGATGTCCGACTCGCCGAGGCCTCGGATGCGATCATCGTGGCCTTCAACGTGCGCCCCGGCGCCAACGCGCGTGAGGAGATCGAGCGCTCCGGCGTCGATGTGCGCACCTACCGCATCATCTACGAGGCGATCGAGGACATCGAAGGCGCGGTCAAGGGGCTCCTCGCCCCGGAGTTCCGCGAGGAGGTCGTCGGGGAAGCGGAGGTCCGCGAGATCTTCAAGACCCCGAAGGGCTTCGTGTTCGGTTGCATGGTCACCAAGGGGGAGGTCAAGCGCGACGCCGGCGTCCGCGTCGTCCGCGACGGTGTGGTCGCGGCCGAGGACACGATGACCTCCCTGCGCCGGTTCAAGGACGATGTCCGCGAGGTTCGGGAGGGCTTCGAGTGCGGTATCGGCTTGGCCAAGTACCAGGACATCAAGGAGGGCGACATCCTCGAGGCCTACCAGACCGTGGAGGTCGAGCGCGGGTGAGCGAACCCGGCGGGACGCCGTGAGTGACGCCCGTGATCGTGGTCGGGTGCACTTCGGCATCGCTCGCGTGGACCTGTACCTGCCCGGCGTGGACAGCCTCAAGGGCAAGCGAGCCCTGTTGCGTCGGGCCCAGGCCGCGCTCACCGGGGAGCTCGGCCTGTCGGTTGCCGAGGTCGGCGGCCAGGACCGCTGGCAGCGGGCGATCCTCGGTGTGGCCGTCGCGAGCTCGACGGCGACCGGGATCGACCGGGTGCTCGATCGTCTCACGGCGGTGATCGAACGAGATCCCCGGGTCGAGGTCCTCGCGATCACCGAGGTGTCCGACCACCTCGACGGTGACGTCGGCACCGAGACCCTGCCGAACTGAAGATCGATCCGAGGTGGTGGAGGTCGCCACCGAGAGTGAGGAGCGAGCGATGGTCCGCAAACGCAACCCCCGCGTGGACAAGCAGGTCCGTGCCGCCGTCGCCGACCTCCTCGAGACCGAGCTCTCCGATCCGCGGCTGACGTTCGTGACCATCACCGAGGCCGACGTCACGCCCGATCATGAGGTCGCGACCGTCTACTACTCCTCGCTGGATCCGAGCGTCCTCAGTCGTGATCCGCAGCGAACCGGTGGTGACCGCATCGCGGACCCCGAGGATGTCGCCGACGCGCTTGCGAGCGCGGCCGGTCGCCTACGTGGGCGGGTCGCCCGGCGCGTGGGCCTGAGGACGACACCGGACCTGCGCTTCGTGCCCGATCCGGTGACCGAGCAGGCCTCCCGCGTGGATGAGCTGCTGCGTGGCCTCGAGACCCGGGGTGAGGTGCCACCGGGGACCGGGGGGATCGCGGACGATCAGCATCCGGACCGCGACCGGGAGCCGCCACGGTGACCGCCTCGGGCAGCGCGCTCGCGCCCTGGCGAGACGACATCGACCCGCCCGCCCACGCGGCCGCGGTCTCCGCGCTGCGCGATGCGTGCGAGCGTGGTTCGACGGTCCTGCTCGCCGGGCACGTCGGCCCCGACGGCGACACCCTCGGGTCCGTGCTGGCGCTGCACCTGGCACTCGGTGCCGTGGGCGTGCGTACGCTCCCAACGGTCGGGGAGGTGCCGATCGCCGTGCCGCGGGAACTGCGTCTCCTGCCGGCCAGCGACGCGCTCATCGAGTTCTCTGACCTTCCCGGCCCGGCCGACGTCGACCTGTTGGTCACGCTCGATGCGGCCAGCCCGGACCGGCTCGGCCGGGTACAGGAGCTTCTCGGCGCCAAGCTGCGCTCTCTGGTCATCGATCACCATGCGCGGGCGACGAGCTTC
>JBDNIX010000471.1:0-3730 GCA_041688045.1 Nitriliruptoraceae bacterium | reverse complement strand
GCGGCGGATGGCAGGTATCCGGTGACCACGTTCCATCCGACCCGCCCATTGGTCAGGTGGTCGAGGGTCGACATGCGTCTGGCGAACGGATACGGATGCTCGTACGCCGTACCAGCCGTCACCCCGAACCCGAGGTTGTCTGTCACCAGCGCCATCGCCGAGATCAGCAGCACCGGGTCGTTCACCGGGACCTGCGCGCCGTGCCTGATCGCGGCCTCGTTCGAGCCGCCGTACACGTCGTAGGTGCCCAGCACGTCGGCGATGAAAATGCCGTCGAATGTTCCGCGCTCGAGCAACTTCGCAAGCTCGGTCCAGTAGCGCAGGTCTTTGTACCGCCAGGACTGGTCATCCGGGTGCCGCCACATTCCGGACGACTGGTGGGCGACGCAGTTCATGTCAAAGGCGTTGAATCGAATCTGTCTGGGCATCTATCTATCCTAAGTTCCGCAGGTCAGTTGAGGCTTCAGGCTGAATTTCGTCGTGGCCTCGGGGCCCGGCGATGTTGACCGCACGTGCTGATAACCGGGGCGCGGCAGCCGGTCGTGCTCGGTGGCTTGCTGGGTGACCTCGTCGTACTGCTCGGTGAGGCCGTCGAAGTCCTTGCCGTTGGAGAAGTATCAGTCCGAGTGCGCGCCGCCGTTGAACCGCGCGGCCGTCGAGTTGCTGCCCTGGAAGATCTCCGGGTGCGCTCGACCCTCGACCTCGACCTCGACCTCGACCTCGAACGGGCCGGGACGCAACGTGAAGTCCTTGATGGTGTAGAAGTCCCCGCGGAAGTTGAACTCCTCCTCGGTCCACAGGCCGCGCAGGATCTCAATGAACTCGGCCGAGCGCCGATAGCGCTCGTCGTGCTCGAGCCATGGCAGGCCGAGGTCGACGTACTCGTCCTTGAGCCAGCCGCTGACCACGTTGACCGCGGCGCGCCCGTGCGAGAACTGGTCGGCGGTGTTGATGAACTTCGCGAGCACCGCTGGGTGCCAGATGCCGGGGTGGATCGCGGCGATGACCTTGAGCTTCTCGGTCGCGAGCAACAACGCGAGGCTGATGCTCGTCGACTCGTGCTGCTGCGCCGCGCCGTAGCTGGAGGCGTAGCGCACCTGACTGAGGGCGTACTCGAAGCCGACGCGCTCCGCAGTCCTGGCGAGCTCGACGTTGCAGTCATACCCCCCAATTGGTGCGTTGTTCGATGCTGCTGACGACCAGGCCGCCGCTGACGTTGGGCACCCAGTAGGCGAACTTGAGCGGCTCGTGGACGAGCGATGAGTCGGACATGAAGAGCTCCTGCGCGATGAGGGGATGACCCCGAGGGCGGGCCGACGGTAAAGCACGAGGCGGCTCCATGTCCGGGTGCGCCGGGGAATACGTGACTATCCCTACGCACCCGTCCGTCCATCCGGCCGAGATAGCACCGATAGCCCTACCGGTGACGGCATGGTGCGCGCTCGACTCGTAGCGTCACCGGCCTCGATGACCCGGGAAACGACGTTCCAGCCCGGTCGGGCGACCATCCCTTCGTCGTTGCGGCGAGGTGAGCCGGGAGGTCCGAGCGGTGTCCCGACACCATGCCTTCGGCTCGACGCCCGCGCAACTCCGATCCGCGTGACGGCACGGCGCATGACCATCTCCACCTGATCATCCACCACGACCGAGGACCGGACATGACACGCCGAGCGTCACATCGCCAGCTGACCGCACGTCACGACGACGCGCCCGCGGTCGCGGCCGACACGTTTCGACACCTCTTCCGCCGTCACGCTGCCGGTGTGGTGATCGTGACGGTCGACGGACCATCCGAGCGACCCGTCGGATTCACCGCGACATCGCTGACCTCGGTATCGCTGGATCCGCCCCTGCTGTCGATCGCGGTCGCGTCCGGTGCGTCCGTCTGGCCTGCGCTGGCGCAGCGGGAATCGTTCGTCGTCAACTTCCTCGGCACCCCGCACCAGACGCTGGCCGACCGGTTCGCCACCCGCGGGATCGACCGTTTCGCGCCCCCCACGCGGTGGAGCCGCCTGCCGTCAGGAGAGCCGAGGCTCGACGATGCGTCCGCGTGGGCCAGGTGCCGGATCACTGAGCGGATCCCCGTCGGTGACCATCACCTGGTGCTCGGCCTCGTGGTCGATGGCGCCATCCCGGAGCTGAGCGACCCGCTGCTCTACCACGACGGCGGTTACCACACGCTGGCACCGACGCTCCGGACGAGTCGAGCGGAAGCGTCGTGAGCGATGCCGGCGAACAGCCAGACGACTACCCGAGCGAGCCGACGTGACCAGCGACCCGATCACTGAACTACAGGCCGCGTTGCGCGTCTTCGCGGCAGCTCGCGACTGGGAGCAGTTCCACACACCGAAGAACCTCACGATGGCGCTCGCCGGCGAGGTCGGGGAGCTGCTCGAGATCTTCCAGTGGCTCACACCTGAGGCATCGGCGGCGGTCATGGACAGCACGCGTGCCGACGACGTGCGTGACGAGTTGGCGGACGTCTTCATCTACCTCGCGCGGCTCGCCGATGTGTTGGAGGTCGACCTCGCCGCCGTGGCCGCCGCGAAGATGGACCGAAACGCCGGCCGGTTCCCGAAAGGCGTGATGCGCGGCGGATCGACGCCGCCGCGGCCCGAGGGCTGAGGACCGAACTCGTCGATCGTTCGACGCGACGCACGATGCTCGACGCGAGACGGGAACGGTTGCACGACGCCGACGCAGCGATCCTGTGCAGCGCGGTCGCGGGACTCGTGGTTCACGATCGGATCGGCCCCCGCCCGGGACGGCGCCGCAAGGAAGCGCTCCGGCCACCGACGATCTGCAGGGACGCCTACCGGTGCGATGCCCTTCGGTCGTGTCACCGCCTGCGGAGAGGATGCAGGCGGCGGGCGGGGTGGCGGTGGAGCATGCGGTGGAACCCGCACGCGGGCGCCGAGGCCCGCACGTCGAGCGTCCCCACGGCGGTCACCTCCTGGTCGAAGGAGGCACCAGGACCTCGTCGACCTCGTTCCCATTGTCATCATGGATGACCTCCCACCGCGGCTGCGGACGCGGTAACGCCGCCCCGAACACCCACGGCGTGTCGATCGTGGCCACCTCCTTCTGCACCAGCGCGACCATGCACCCGAGGTGGCCGCAACCGTTCTCGTCGTAACGGTGGATCAGCTGCCCGTCTGAGGTGTAGGCGACGGTCAGGGGTTTGTCGTGAGACCACGTGGCCACGAGCGCGTCCTCGATGCGCGCATCGATCCAGCGGTCGAAACGCAGGCGGGCGTCGGCCCGGTCGGTCTCGACCGGACCCGACGCGTCGCGCGTCACGCGGTTGGCTCAGGTCGGCGTCGCGAACGCCTCGGGGACGAGATGCTCGGCGAACGTCGCGAAGATCTCGTGTTTGATGGTGTCGTCGTCCATGGTGGCTCCGCTCAGGTGCCGACCGGGCCGGGCCCCGGCCGGCAGTGGACGACCACCTTCACCCGTACCCGTGACACCTCGGCGTCCGTCGTCCACGGGCTGGCGGTACGCACCGTGCGACTCCCACCCGGGCCGGACACCTACCTCGAGCTGCCGCCACCCCACCGCCGTCGGACCCGACCCCGAAGGAACCTCCCGAGCTGCTGGAGCTCGCCTGTGGCGCCGCGGCCGAGCGGGTCCGGCTGAGATCGCCGGAGCGGACCGGCGCGTAGAACCCACGCCGCTGGGTGGCCCGTTGGATCTCCGGGTCGAAACGGTCGGCCCAGTCATCGCCGTG
>JBDNIX010000470.1:0-8504 GCA_041688045.1 Nitriliruptoraceae bacterium | reverse complement strand
TCGGCACGGTGTCGCGGTGTCCGGCGCTGAGATCGTCGGCAACCGTCACGTCGTGTCCGCGGTCGAGCAGGGCCTGGGCCGTCGCCGCGCCGATGAACCCGGCTCCGCCCGTTACCAACGTCCGCATGTCGCCCTCGTCCCTGATACCGCCACGGTCGCGCCGAACCCTTGAGGAAACGGTAGTGGCTGCATCGAGGGGGCTGCGTTGAGGCCCCCGCCACGGGACGCGGGCGGCCGGTGCGAGCGTTACCGGGAAGGACCGGGCGCGGTCGTATCCGCGGTTCCGTTGGTGGACGTGTCGGGCATCCTTTCGCGGACGGTCTGTTCCACCAGTGCGGCGGCAACGTCACGCAGTTTGATGTTGTCGGCCTGGGATTGCGTGACCAACCATTCGAACGCTTCGGCAGGTCCGCAGTCCCGAGACACGTGTTCACCATGTCTTGGGACATCGCAAACGCGCCCCTGGCAGGAATCGAACCTGCGACGCACGGTTTAGGAAACCGACGCTCTATCCACTGAGCTACAGGGGCGGGGCCTCCGCGGCTAGGTCCGCGTGAGCCTCCGCGCGTTCTGAGGTCTCCGGGATCACCACCGACGATGGTGCCCGGCAGCCTACCGACGGCAACCGCCCGGTCCGGGCACGGACACCATAGACAAAGGTAACATTTGTGTTTTGTTTGTATGCTGTGGGGCATGGAGAGTCGAACCGAACTGGTTGCCAGGCTTGAGCGTGAGATAGCCGAGCATGAAGAGCTGGCGCTGCGGGAGCGTGCCCTGGCCCAGGGCAAGCGGCTCCAGCTCGAGCAGGTGCGCAGCGGGATCACCGCCCCGACCTCGCTGGCAGAGCTGACGCTCTCCGATGCTGTCGTTGAGATCCTGAAGCGGGCGGCCGTGCCGTTGGGGCCGACGGCGGTCTACGAACAGCTTTCAGCTGGCGGACGTGAGGATCAGGTGCGGAGCATCGGTGGGGTCTTGCAGTCGCTCAAGCGGCGGAGCAGGGTCGAACAGGTCGCCCGGGGCCGGTGGTCGGCGGTGGTCTAGTCGCTCGGTCACGTCCAGGTACCGGTTCGTGCCGTCAGCGCTACCAGTCTGCGAGGCGGATGCGCTGGTCCATGAGGATCGAGTAGAGATAGGACAGGCCCTGGAGGTGCTGCAGGGGGACTGTCGAGGCGAGCGACACGGAGCGAACGTCGTAGGTGAACTCGCCACCCCTCTTCTGGCAAGGGGACTGGCGAAGCTGTGTTCGGCAGCGGGTGTCCATAGAACTGTTGGTGATGGACGGGTCAGCTGTCGACGAGTAGGGCAGCGCGTGGGCATTTCTGGGTGATGATCCCATCGAGGCGCAACGGGCGTTGTCTGCCGTCCGGAACCACCCGACCGGACTCCTCACGGATCGTGTCGTCGCGTGTACCTTTGCCGCATGAGTAGCCAACGCTTGAACATCACCATCGATGGTGAACACGCTGCCAAGCTCGCGAGCCTCGCTGCCCGGGTACATGTCAACGAGGGGACGCTGGCCCGCTCGCTGCTCAGCAGCGCCATCGATGACCTCGATCCCGATCCGGTGAACGTCGCTGCCCTGCTCGACGGGATCGACGGTGCCTTCGAACGCGCGCAGCTCGGTGCCGAGCAAGCTGCAGCCGGAGACACCATCGCGCTGGACGAGCTGTAGGACGTGGCTCAGGTCGAACTCGCCCGCGTCGCTGTCACGGATCTGGATCGACTCGTTCGGACGCACTCGCTCCCAGGCGACACCCGTGAACGCGTACGCGCAGCACTCGAGCCGCTCCGGCGCTTCCCTCGACTCGGCCCTGACTTGGCCGGCCGCTGGGAAGGGTTCCGGTTCATCCTCGGACCCTGGCGCTGGATGCTGCTCATCTACGTCTTCGATGAGAGGCACGACCGCGTCGTCATCGTGACGATCCAAGATGCGCGAACGTCAAGCGCAGCGACCGGCGAGTGACCGGGGCGCCTTCTCCCATCGCCGCGCAACGCCTCAACGTCGAGCGCTGAGCCCGGTTGTCTCGATACGTCGGGGGATCGCTCGGCTCAGCTGGATGAGCACCAACCCCCACGCTGTCAGCAGTACCACCGAGAACACGACCGGGACTGCGCCGGACATGACCATCGCTAGCGGAGCGAGCGGCGTCAGCGCGATGGCCGGGGCCAATCCACTCGCGACAGCGCGCGGCAGGGTGAGCGTGCGCCATGCGGCGAGCGCGACGAGTGTCCCGCTTGCAACGAAGCCGACGATGGCGATGCCGAAGGCCAGGACCACCGTGGTCGCTGGCAGCTCCTCACGGCTCACCTCGGCCACACTGCCCACGGCCGCCACCAGGGCCCATGCCACCGTCACCAGGGCCCCTGCCGCCGTCACCAACGCCAGTGCGCTCGACAACCTGGGCACGCGTGGCGTGTGCGGCTCGAGATGCGGATGAAGGCCCGCGAACGCCCCGGCTCCCGCGGTCAGGCCAACGGCGATGCCAAGCGCGGGAGCCGCCCAGATGCCGGGACCGACGCCGACAAGCTCCATGAGGATGGTGGCGTCAACCGCCCCGAGCAGGCCGATCCCGGCAAGCATCAGCCCTGGCCTTGCCCACTTCCGGGGCACTGCGAGCACGCTGGTTCCTCATTCACGTCACATGGCCGTGATCTCATCGTGGCGTCGTCTCGCAGTACGTCAGGTGACGGGCACGAGGGAAGCGAAGAACCGGACGTGCCCTCGATGCCTTCGCCGGCAGAACTCGGCGGTCAGCCCCAGCAGAACGGGAGTGGCGTCCAGAACCTGGGCTCCATCCCAGATTCTCACCGTCGTCGCTCCCGCGGAAGCGCCGGTGAGAACAGTTCCTGAACCGGGCTCCAACCGCTGTAGTAGCTCGGTTTCCGGACCGCTGCCGGAGCCGGCTACGAGCTGTCGGTAGCCCCCCCACTCATCCCCGTTGATCGCGGTCCCTGCGACGGACCGCACTGCGGGCGCTTTGCCGACAAGACGCGCGGGTGGCCGCAACGGGCGTGTCGTCCATGAGGAGCTGGGCGTGAGGGCCAACGGGTGGCGCTCGCCTGATGACTAGAGAGCGTGGACCTCGAGGCCGATGGCGTGGAGATGGTCGAAGTCGTCGGGGTTGCGGGTGAACAACGGAAGATCGTTCGCCAGCGCGGTAGCCGCCATCAGCAGATCGACGGCCCGGGCACCGCGGGACTTGCGATCGTGGACGCGTGTCGCCGCGTACACCCGGCCGTAGGCGCGGGCAGCAGCGGCGTCGAACGGCAGCGGGTCCAGCAGCGTTTCAACGCGTTGGAGCCGGTCCTGACGACGGGCCCGCTCCTCCCGATCGTCAGTCGCGTGAGGTCCGGCGGCCAGCTCCGCGAGCGTCACCGCCGCGATGGTGGGCTCCAGGGGAAGCGACTCGGGCGCCAACTGCTCTAGCGCCATGACCACCGACGTATCGAGCAGTCCCTGCGCCGTGGTGGGTGAGTCCGCAGCGCTCGCGCGTGCGGCTCGATGTCCTGGTCGAGCGCAGCATCGACATCCGCACGGAACCGTCCCGGTTCGATCTCGGGCGCGCTCTTGAGGGTTTCGATCAGCACGTCGCGACTCACGAAGCGGCGCCGGGCTGGGCGGAGTTCGCCGACGGGGATGCCGTTACGGGTCACCACGGACACCTCACCCCGGTCGAGCGCGCGCATGATTGCGCCGCTGTCGTTGCGGAGCTGGCGCTGACTGATCGTTGGTGACCAGGACGAGCTCGCCGACGAATACGTCGGCCTGAAGTCAAGGTCCCCACATGGACGCATTCGGTGGATGCTGCGGCACCGACTTCGCTCATGTGCGCAGGATCAGCTCCGCGCTGCAGCACCTCGCCGTTGAACCGGGCAGAGCCGCGCCGTACGGGGAAGGGGTGTAGCGACCTCGAGAGCTTCGCACGTGCACGGGCGGCGGCCTCCACGAGATCCGCACAAGTCCGCGACCTCGTCGGCACAAGCGGTCCATAGAGTTCGCGGACATGGATGAGACAACGACGATCGCCGTGATCGAGGACGAAGTCATGATCGCGACCTCGGTCGCGAAGCGGCTGCGTGCCGAAGGTCACCGGGTCGAGGTGGCCCACGATGGTCTTGCCGGCGTCGAGCTGTGTGAGCGCATTCGGCCCGACCTGGTGGTGCTCGACGTGATGCTGCCGGGAATCGACGGCCATGAAGCGTGCCGGCGTATTCAACGGCAACGACCCGTACCGGTGCTCATGCTGACCGCCCGTGACGACGAGACCGATCTCCTGGTGGGGCTCGGGGTCGGCGCCGACGACTACCTGACCAAGCCCTTCAGTATGCGCGAGCTGGTGGCGCGTGTCGCCGCGCTGCTGCGCCGGGTGGAACGCCTGACGTCCGCGACTGCTGCTGGCGACGCCCCGATCGTCCTGGGCGACCTCATGGTCGACCCCGGACGTCGACGGGCTCAAGCCGGCGGCAAGAGCATCGAGCTCACCGCGACCGAATTCGACCTGCTCCTGCGGCTGGTCCAACGCCCCGGACACGTGCACTCCCGCACCCAGTTGCTTCGGGACGTGTGGGGTTACCGCGACGGCTCGTCGACCCGAGCCGTCGACTCCCACATCGCGGCACTTCGCCGCAAACTCGGCCACGACCGTATTCGCACCGCCCATGGGGTCGGCTACGCGTTCGAGGAACCGCAGTGAGGCCGCTTGACCGCGTGGGGTCGCTCAAGCTCAAACTCGGCGCGGTCATCATCGCGGCCGTGCTGGTCACGATCGCGGTCGTCGAGCTCGGACGCTGGGCCGGCTGGCCGCCGGTACCGGTCGCCATCGGCGCCGGGATGCTCGCGCTCGGTATGGTCCAGATCCTTGCGCACGGCATGACCTTCCCGCTGCGGCAGATGGCGCGGGCCGCATCGCAGCTGGCAGCCGGCGAGCGCCATGAGCCGGTCACGGCCACCTCGCGTGACGAGGTCGGCGAGCTGGCGAGGGCCTTCAACCGGATGGCCGAGGAAGTGGCTCAGACCGATCGGCTGCGCCGCGACCTGGTCGCCAACGTGTCGCACGAACTGCGCACCCCGGTCACGGCCATGCGAGCCGCGCTGGAGAACCTCGCCGATGGTGTCGAGGAGCCCGATCCTGTCACGCTCGACCGGCTCGTGCGCCAGACCGACCGGCTGCAGGCCCTGGTCGAGTCGCTCCTCGACCTCTCACGTCTGGAGGCCGGCGTCGTCCACCTGGACGTCACGGAACTGGTAGCCAACGACCTGGTCGCCGAAGCCGTCGATCTGGTCGCGGTCTCCCCGGGCGCGCCGATCCGCGTGCGCATCGAACCGGCCGACCTGACGTTCGCTGGTGATGAACGACGACTCGTCCAGGTGCTGGTCAATCTGCTCACGAATGCTCGCGTCCACGCCCCCGACGACAGCCACGTCGAGGTAGAAGTCCACGGGCGCGATGGCGCGGTCGAACTGGCCGTGTCCGACCGCGGACCCGGCATTGCGTCCGACGACGCCGAACGCATCTTCGAACGCTTCGACCGTGGCGGGCCGGTCGCCGTCGGTGAGAGAACCCGCACGCACGGCGGCGGGACCGGGCTGGGCCTGGCCATCTCCCGTTGGATCGTCGACCTCCACGGCGGAGACATCCGCGTCGACCTCGACCACCAGCCGGGCTGCCGGATGGCCGTGACGCTACCCACCACAGGGGCGCCGACAGCGTGGGGAACGCCATGAACAGTGGCGCCACCCCGCCAACTGCGCCCCCGCCGGCGCAATTGCGCAAGCCGACGCCGATCCCCGCGCTGACGCGTCCGCAGGTCGTAGCGATGCTGGGCGCCGGGGTGGTCGGCGCGATCGCCCTCCCCGGCAACGAGGCGGGCCTCGGCATCGCCGTCACATGGATCGCGATCGCGATTGCCGTGCTGGTGACCCGGCCGCGCGACAGCTGGACGGGTCCATGGCGACGGGTGGTTGCCGGAGTGGCGGTAGCCGCGGCGGGTCTGCCGGTGATCTCGGACACCGGATGGGTGGTGGTTCCGGTGATGCTCATCACGGTCGGGTTCGCCGCCTTGGCGCTGGCCGGTGGGACGACCTGGCTTGGGCTGCTGCGCCCGACGCTGCGATGTGTCCCGGTCGGGTTGGGTTCAGTCGTCGCCGTCACCCGCGGGTTGCGCCGCTGGGCGCCGACCAGCGCCCGGCGCCACTCCGGGGCGCGGGCCACGCTCTTGACGCTTGTGCTCCTGGGTGGGTTCGGCGCGCTGTTCGCCTCCGCCGACCAGTTGCTCGGGAGTTTCGTGGAGCGCCTGGTGCCGGACCTGGACCTCGGGTTGCTGCCGGCCCGGATCGTCGTGGCGGCGGTTGTCACGGTTGGGGCCGCCACACTGGTGCGGTTGGTCTCCCGACAATCCGATGATCGACCGATGGCGCCACCATCCAGCCCGCTCAGGGGTGTTGAGTGGCAGGTGCCCCTCGTTGGGATGACCCTGCTGTTCGCCAGTTTTGTCAGCCTGCAGTTCGGCGTGTTGTTCGGTGGGCACGACCGTGTCCTGCAGGCCGCCGGCCTGACCTACGCGGAGTACGCCCGCAGTGGGTTCGGGCAACTGGTCGCCGTGGCGATCCTCACGCTCGTCGTGATCGCCGCGACCGTCCGCTTGGCTGAAACCGACGATCGGCGGAGTGAGCGGATACAGCGATCCCTGCTGGCGGCGCTGTGCCTGCTCACCCTGGTGGTGCTCGGGTCCGCGTTCCACCGGCTCTCCCTCTACGAGGACGCGTTCGGATTCACCCGGCTGCGGTTCGCAGCGCAGGTCATCATCTGGTGGCTCGCGGCGGTGTTCGCCCTGGTGTTGGCGACCGGCGTGACCCGCCGTGCGCGCACCCTGCCCCGCGCTGTCGTGGTGCTGACCGCCATCGCCGTCGTCGGGGTCGGTTACCTCCAGCCGGACGCCATCATCGCCAGCCGAAATGTCGAACGCTTCGTCACGGAGGGCCGCATCGACGTCGACTACCTCGCCGGCCTCAGCGCCGACGCCGTTCCTGCGCTGCTCGAACTCCCCCCCCGACGTGCGTGGCTGCGTTCTGCGCCGCTACCTCATCCAGGACGACCCAGACACCCTTGGAAGCTGGAACCGACCGCGCGCGCGTTCCGGCCGTCTCCTGGAAGCGGCCGGCCCCCTGCCGACGTGCGACAACCCCGGTCGGTGGGATCATGCTTGATGACGTCGGCCGTTCGGTGGATCGGTCCACCGCCCGTGTCGCCGCCGGAGCGGTTCCATGGTTTAGCGTGGGATCGTGACTCAAGGAGGCAGGGTGTCGATCCGCCCACGCGTGTTGTTCGTCACTGACCTCGGCTACGAAGCTCGCGGTCGGCGCTACGGCGACGAGGACGTGTTCCTGTCCTTGCGTCTGCGGGAGGCCTTCGACGTCGCGTTGTGCCATCCGTTGGACGCCGCCGCACTCATGGGCGGTTTCGACGGGGTCATCGTGCGCAACAGCGGCCCCGTGATCCACTATCGAGACTCCTACGACGCCTTTCGCGCTCGTGCCGTCGAAGGCGACATCCCGGTCTACAACCCGCTGTCCGGCCGGGCCGACATGGCGGGCAAGCAGTACCTGGTGGATCTGACCGCCGAAGATTTCCCGGTCATCCCGACGGTCGACCGCCGACAGGACCTGGACCGTCTGCCCGCCGCGGATCGCTACGTGGTGAAGCCCAGGATCGGCGCGGACTCGATCGGACTGGAGGTCGTGCCGCGAGACGGGCTGAACGGCAATGTGGACCCAGGGATGCTGATCCAGCCGTACGTGGACTTCACCTACGAGGTGTCGTTCATCTACGTGGACCGCACCTTCCACTACGCCGTGCGCGCCCCCGACCCCGCCCGGCGGTGGGAACTGGAGCCCTACGAACCCACGGAGGCCGATCTCGTTTTCGCGCAACGCTTCGTCGACTGGAACGTCCTCGACCACGGCATCCAGCGTGTCGACGCCTGCCGCACTCGGGACGGCGAACTCCTCCTGGTCGAGTTGGAGGACCTCAATCCCTATCTGTCCCTGGATCGGATCGCGGACGAAACGCGTGCTTCCTTCGTCGCGGCGGTCACGACGTCACTCCTCGAGGTGCTGGGTCGGAGCGATGGGATGCGTGGCTGAGCGCTTCCTTCCTGACGTCTGCGGCTCTGCGACCGGTCGTCTGCGGCTACAGGTGCCGGGGAGGCGTTACGTCGCCGCGCCGCGGTACTCGGTGGTCCTCAACGACGTGCCGTCCTTGTCGTACTGCTCTCACGTACCGATCTTCTTCGCGGCTGCTCTCTGTGGTGATCGTCACCTGTTCACGATCTGGATGAGGTTCCCGCAGGTGTCGTCGAAGACGGCCATCGTCACGCCGCCGGCGTCCATCGGTTCCTGGGTGAAGTGCACGCCGAGTCCCTTCAGTCGGTCCGCCTCGGCCCGGACGTCGTCGACCGCGAACGAGGTGGCGGGGATCTCATCCGCGACCAGCGCGTCCTTGAAC
>JBDNIX010000469.1:0-3142 GCA_041688045.1 Nitriliruptoraceae bacterium | reverse complement strand
CCCGGTGGTGCTGGACGAGTTCGGCTACCTGTTGGAGGCCGACCCATCGCTGCCCTCGGTGATCGCGTCGGCGTTCGGGCCAGGAGGTCGGGCTAGCGGTGGTCGGGTGCGTCTGGTGCTGTGCGGCTCGGCGATCGCGATGATGCGGTCGCTGACCGCAGGCGAAGCCGCGCTGCGCGGTCGGGCTGGGCTGGAGTTGGTCATGCTCCCCGACGACTACCGCGTGGCTGCGACCCGGTTACCTGACCCGTCCGACCTCGAGGTCGCCGTGCGGGTGTTCGCGGTCATCGGCGGTGTCGTCGGGTACGCGACCGACATGGTCGACTTCGACCTTCCCGAGGCTGGGGACGATGTCGACCGGTGGATCGTTCAGCGGGTGCTCTCGCCGGCGGCGACCCTGCATCACGAGGCGACCACGCTCCTCGCCGAAGATCCGGCCCTGGCCGGTGCCGACCCGGCCTTGCACCACAGCATCCTGGGGGTGATCGCGAGCGGGTCGGTCACCGCCGGCAAGATCGCCTCCCGGTTGGGTCGGCAAGTGTCCAACCTCGCCCCGGCGTTGGGCAGGCTGGTCGATGCGGGGTTCGTGACCCGACACGAGGACCCGCTCCGCAGGCAGCGACCGACCTACGCGCTGGCTGACTCGTACCTGCAGTTCCACTACGCCGTGCTCGAGCCGCACCGCTCACGGCTACGCAGCCGTGATCCGCGGACGCTCTGGCAGCAGCGGCTGATCGAGGTTTTCGATAGCCAGGTCCGCGGCCCCGTCTTTGAGCAGCAGGCCCGGACGTTCGCCGAACGGTTCGCGTCCGACGACACGGTCCCGGGCGACAGGGTCCACGTCGGCCCGTCACGTCTCGTTGCCGACGGTGACGAGTGGCAGCTGGACGTCGTCGTCGCTGACGATCACCCCGATCCGGCCTCCCGGCGGGTCACGGCAATCGGCGAAGCCAAGGCAGGCGAGACGATTGGCCGCCGCCATCTGGATCGGCTCACCGAAGCGCGAAGCCGACTGGGACCCCGAGCCAAGGACGCACGGCTCCTACTGATCGGTTCATCGTTCGATTCGGCTCTGGACGCCGAGGCGCGACGCCGTGGTGACGTCGAACTCGTCGACCTCGAGAGGCTGTACCGAGGAGACTGAAGCCTTGCCCTGCGAACCCTCCCCCGTGGGCTAGGACCTCTCCGCCCCCACCTCATGCCCAAACGCGCCCACCGTCTGCTGCCTCAATTCGCTCAGTTCGCCGCTATTCGCTCAGTTCACGTGATGACATGCGACTACGGATCAGGCGGCCGGGGGTTCGAATCCCTCCCAGCGCGCAAACCGAATTCGGTCCTCTAAAACTCCCGTGGGAGGCCGAATTCTGTGTTTTGGACTTTGGCCAGGGAGGCTGTCCACAGGGCCGGCGTGACAAATCGTGACATTTGGCGGACCGGCCACAGCGTCTCCATCGACGCCGGTGGATGGAGGTGTGCGATGGGCGTGGACCGTCTCCCTTCCGGCAGCTACCGCGTACGGCTGATGGTCGACGGGCGGAAGCACACGGCGGCGTTCCCGACCGAGGAGGAGGCCCGCGAGTGGGAGGTCGTGACCCGTGGCCGTGTGGTCGGGGTGCGTGCGGCGCGGACGCTCACGGTCGGGGAGTACACGCGCCGGTGGCTCGGCGAGCTCATCGACACGGCTGCCGACATCGACCGCTACCGACGCGACGTGGCCGAGCACATCATCCCGACCTTGGCATCCCGTCCCCTCGCCGAGGTCACGCCTGTCGAGATCGTCGCACCGCTCGAGCAGGTCAGAGCTGACGCGTTTCCGGCCGTTGCGGATCAGGTGCGGGCGACGCTGAAGTAGCTGTTCGCCGATGCGGTGGACGACGGTCTGATCGCGCGGAGTCCGGTACCGGCGCGAGTGCAGCGGAGCGTGTCGTCAACGGCTGAATACTGACCCTGTCTGGTCGGTTGAATCTTGGCCCTCTGGTTGTGGTGGCCGGTCACGCTGTGTCGTCGTCGGGTAGGTGGCCCAGGTCTCGGTCTTTGAGCCGGTAGCTGTCGCCCTTGAGGGAGATGACTTCGGCGTGGTGGACGAGCCGGTCGATCATTGCGGCGGCGACGGTGACGTCGCAGAAGACCTCGACCCAGCGGCCGAAGGGCTTGTTCGAGGTGACGATCACCGAGGCGCACTCGTAGCGGTTGGAGACGAGCGGGAAGAACAGGTTGGCGGCTTCGGGTTCGAACGGGTTGTAGCCGACCTCGTCGATGATCAACAGTGGGATGCGACCGAGCCGGCGGCGCTCGTCGCGGATGCGGCCGGTGTCGTGGGCTTCGCGCAGCCGGGTGACCCATGCGACTGCGGTGGCGAACGCGACGCGGTGGCATCGTCTCCGTCTGGGGGCCGCGTGCACCCGTCGAGGTCACGCCTGTCGAGATCACAGCACTGCTCAACATCGTCCGCACCGGTTCGGTCCCTGAGAGCAGATGCCAAGTCGAAGGCGTTACGGTGCGATGCTTTCCTGACGCCCTTCCGGACTGGGCATGCTTGGCTGAGCGGGAGGAACTGAGGGTGAACGAGTCGTTCGCGGTTCGGGCCGTGAAATACCTGGCGGGCGCGGTCGCCGTCCTGTTCGGCACGGTGACGCTGTTCGCGGGAGGACGCGCACTGGCAGGGATCGATCCTGGGTACCAGGTATTCGTCCCGTTACTTGTCTACAACACCGTCATGGGCTTTTCGTATGTCGCGGTCGGTTTCGTGATCTGGCGTTCCCCCCGTCTGGGGCGGGTCGGAGCGCACACCATCTTCATGCTCAACGTCGTCGTGCTCATCATGATTGTGCTCGTGTACAGCACAGGCGGAGCCATCGCCGTGGACAGTCTTCAGGCCATGTCGTTCCGTACCGCGGTCTGGATGGCGCTTTTCCTGGCGACGGCCTGGATGGTCCGACCGCATGCCGGTGATTGATGTGGGCTCCAACGCTGCGGTTGCGCGTCAAGGGCGGTAGAGCGCGGCATGCGCGCATGCGGGCGGACAGGAGGGTGCCTCCGTGCCGACATGGTCAACCTGCGAGCATGCTGGGGGTGTGCGCCAGATTTGTAGGTCTGGCGTTGCGTGGCGGGTAGGGCGGTGTGCGCTGCTGCGCGCAGGTTG
>JBDNIX010000468.1:0-2876 GCA_041688045.1 Nitriliruptoraceae bacterium | reverse complement strand
ATCCCGGTTGGCGGCACCCTGTTCTGGACGCTGATCGGTCTGGGGGTCGTGGTCGCCGGCATCGCCATCGGCCTGCTGTGGGATCTGAGAGGCCACGACGTGCAGCATCTCCCGAAGTGGGCATGGGCAGCGATCATCGTGTTGGTCTCCTTCCCGATCGGCCCCGTGCTCTACCTCACACTCGGACGCGTCGCGCACGGGCAGCAGCCGTCCGCCAGCACGACTCCCCCGGCCCCGCGGCAGGCCAGACCCATTGGGCAACATCCCGGGGCAGTTTCGGGCTCGACCGCGACGTTGGACCGCCCACCGACGTCTGCGTGGCGGTCCGGACCTCCACCGTCGGCACCCGTCATCGCGACGACCTCGCTGACCAAGATCTACGGCGATACGGTGGCGCTCAGTGGCGTCGACCTGGCCGTGCCGCGCGGCGCCACCTATGGCCTCATCGGACCAAACGGCGCCGGTAAGACCACCATGCTGTCGATCCTCGCGGGCCTCCGCCACGCCACGTCCGGGGACATCCACCTCGATGTCGATCGACGCCGCATCGCCGTCCTGGTCGACACGCCGATGTTCGAGCCGTGGCTGACCGCACGAGAAGTCGTCGACCTGGCACGCCACCTGGTGGCGCCGGACCTTCCGACCAGCAACGTCGACACCGCACTGGCCGAAGTCGGGCTCACGGACGCGGCCGACCGCCGGACGGGTGGGTTCTCGCGGGGAATGCTGCAGCGCCTGGGTCTGGCCACCTGCCTGGTCGGAGAACCGGACGTCTTCGTGTTCGACGAGCCGTCGTCCGCCCTGGACCCCGCCGGCCGGCGCGAGGTTCTCGACCTCATCGGTCGCCTGGCCCACTCCACGACCGTGGTGATCTCCACCCATATCCTGGCCGACGTCCAGCAGGTCTGCGACATGGTCGGGGTCATCGACCAGGGCCACCTGCGCTATCAGGGCCCGATCGCGGACCTGCTGTCCCGGACATCCGCGGCCTACACGATCCACGTGCGGGGATCGGCAGACGGACTCCGGAACCGCCTGGTCGACGAACCGTCCATCAGTGACGTCGAGGAAGTGGCGCCCGGCCGCTACCGGTTGGTGACCGACGACGCACCTGACGTGGAGTTCGCGCTCCCCCGAATCCTGGCAGAACTGGGACTCGCACTGGTCGCCTTCAATCCGGCGACCGACCTGGAAACCGCCTTCCTGGAGCTGACCCAATGAGCCTGTGGCGCCTGGAACTCCTGCGAATGATCCGAACACACCGGTGGACGGTCCTGATCGGAGTGTACCTGTTCCTGGGGGTGACCGGCCCGATCACCGGTCGGTACATCGGCGAGATCCTGGAGAATTTCGGTGGCGACATGGTCGTGCAGATGCCGGACCCACGTCCGCTTGACGGCATCGTGCAGTTCATCTCCAACGCGACCCAGTTGGGCCTCTTGGCCGTCGTGATCGTCGCGGCCAGCGCTCTGGCCATCGACGCCCGCGTCGAGGTGGCTGCGTTCCTGCGAACCCGCGTGGACCACCCACGGCGACTGCTGTGGCCCCGCTACGCGATCGTGACCGCCACCACCGTGCTCGCACTCATCCTCGGGACGGCTGCCGCGTGGGGATTGACTGCGGTGTTGCTGGGAGCGCTGCCGACGGGGGCCATGCTGCTCGGCACCGCATACGGAATCCTGTACCTCGCCTTCGCCGTAGCCGTCGTTGCGCTCGTCGGTGCGCTGGCCCGGGGGATGCTGCCGACGGTGTTCGCCGCGCTGGGCATTCTGATCGTGCTGCCGATCATCGGTGTCCTACCACCGGTCGAGCCATGGCTGCCGAGCCACCTCGTCTCAGCCGTCATCGACATGGTCGACGGTGCGCCGGCGTCCGATTATCTGCGTGCCGCCGGTGTCACGCTCATGCTGATCCCCGCGCTGCTGGTCGTCGCCGGCGAACGGCTCCGCGCCCGCGAGCTGTAGACGGATGACTACACCTCACCCTGCCGGTCCGGCGTGTCCCGCAGGGTCGGCCCATCGTCTCGGTCGTGCCACCCGCGCCGGGCTTGCGCAGCAGCAGGAGGACGCCGATGAGGATCAGGCCAGCCGGGACCAGATAGCGCCCGAGGTTCGGAATCCCCGTCAGGTTGGAGGCGCCCACGGTCACCAACACCGCGCCGGGGATCAACGGCCACCACCAGACGCCGTCCGCCGAGCTCACCAGTCGGTCGATGGTCGCAATCGCCAGGAACCCACATCCGAGTCCCAGCACGACCGAGCCGCTGGGACCGCCCTGCGACTCGATGATCAATCCTGTTCCGAGGCCCGTGAGGATGCCGCCCGGAATCAGCAGCCCGTAGCTCCTCGTCGCGGCGTATGCGCCGAGGAAGCCGAGGCCCCGGAAGCCCACGAAGATCTCGCCGCCGACATCCGTCGTGAGCACGATCAGCAGCGCACCACCGATCCCGATGAAGAGGAGTCCGAGCGTCCGCTGACTGGCCATCAAAGGCCCCTGTGGGTCGTCGGATCACCCTACGGCCGGGCTACGCCGAGCGAACGGGCCCGGCGGACGTGATCAGCCGGGTGCGGAAGGTTCGTACCGGAGTACCGTCGAATCGCGTTGAGATCACCCGAAACCCACGAGGGGCAGAACACGATGCGCAAGAGGATCAACGGCGTTGTCGTCGAGGTCGTCCAGGGCGACATCGTGGACCAGCCGGACGTCGATGGAATCGTCAACGCAGCGAACGCCGAGTTGCAGATCGGCGGCGGGGTCGCGGGCGCCATTCACCGGGCCGCCGGACCCGGGCTCGCTGAGGAGTGCCGTCCACTGGCCCCGATCGCGCCTGGCGAATGTGTCCTGACCGGCGGGCACGAACTCCAGAATCCCCACGT
>JBDNIX010000467.1:0-2940 GCA_041688045.1 Nitriliruptoraceae bacterium | reverse complement strand
GCAACGCCTCGGTGCCGGTCATCTCGATCCTCGGGATCGAGCTCGCGTCCACGCTGCTGGGTGCGGTCGTCGTGGAGAGCGTGTTCAGCCTGCCGGGGCTGGGCAGCATGCTCATCAAGGCCATCGCGCAGCATGACTACCCGAGCATTCAGGGGGTCCTTCTGGTGACTACCTTCTTTGTGCTGGTGGTCGGTTTCGCCGCTGACGTGGTTCAGCGCATGATCGACCCGCGACTGCGGTCCAGCCTCTCCGGGGCCGACGCGTGAGCCCGGGGGTCGAGATCCAGAACGCGCCGGAACCGATCGCTCTAGCCCTCACTCGACGGCGGGGTCTGCCGGTGAGCGTCGTGCTCGGGCTGGTGCTGTTGGCTTTCGTGGGGATCGTCGGGCTGGTTTCGGTGTTCTGGTTGCCCTACGACCTCGCCGACACGACTGGTGGACGGCTCGAACCTCCCGGCTCCGACCACTGGTTGGGCACGGACAAGCTCGGCCGCGACACCGCCAGTTTCGTCATGGTGGGAACGAGGATCGCGTTGACGGTCGGCCTTAGCAGCGTGGCGATCGCGATGGCCATCGGCGTCATCGTCGGCCTGCTCGCCGCATTCGCCACTGGATGGGTCGACGACGTGCAGTCGTCACTTCTCGACGTCGTGATCGCCTTCCCCACCTTGCTGCTCGCGATGTTGATCGGCGCCATGGAGGGCGCGAGCCTAACCTCGGCGGTGGTGTCGATCGGCTTGGCGGCGTCGGCGGTGGTGGCGCGGCTCACGCGCATCCTGGCCAAGGGCCTGCTACGTCGGCAGTTCGTCACCGCGGCCCGCACGTCGGGCACCAGTTGGCTGCGGATTGTGTTCACCCACCTGCTCCCGAACATGTGGCCCACGTTGGTGGTGACCACTGCGCTCATCTTCGGCATGGCGGTGCTCGCGGAGGCGAGTCTGTCCTACCTGGGTCTGGGCGTTCCGCCGCCGAACTCGTCCCTCGGCCGCCTTCTGCAGGGCGCCCAGAGCACCGTCCTCACCGCTCCGTGGGGCGCCGTCGCACCGGGCGTGGTCATCGTTGTGATCGTGCTGGGGGCGAACTCGCTGGCCGACGGCCTGCGCGAGCGGTTCGATCCGACCCGAAGGGAGCGTGCATGAGCGGCACCATCGAGGTTAAGGATCTCAGCATCACCGTGGCGGGATCCGGCAAGCGCGTCGTCAACGGCATCTCGTTCGGCCTCGACCCGGGCGAACGGGTCGGGATCGTCGGCGAGTCCGGCTCCGGAAAGTCAGTCACCACCTTGGCGCTGCTGGGCCTGTTGCCGCGGTCGCTGAGGGCGTCGGGGTCTGTACGCGTCGACGGCACCCAGATCGTCGGCGCTTCTCAGAAGGATTTGCTGAAGGTTCGGGGGCGCCGGATGGCAAAGATCTTCCAGGACCCGTCGGCTGCGCTCGATCCCCTCACCCGGGTTGGCGAGCTCATCGGCGAGCCCATCCGACGGCACCAAGGGCTGCGTGGAAGCGCGTTGAAGAGCGCCGTCGAGCGGTCGCTGGCAGAGGTGTCCCTGCCCGCCACCGAGCGGGTGGCGCGGGCCTTCCCCCACGAAATCTCCGGGGGGCAGAGGCAACGCGTCGCCATCGCGATGGCACTCGCCTGCCGCCCGGAGATCCTGATCGCCGACGAACCGGCTACCGCCCTCGACGTCACAGTCCAGGCAGAGGTCCTCGAGCTCATCCGTCGACTCTGCGCCGACCACGGGATGGGCCTGGTGTTCGTCTCCCACGACATCGCCGTCGTCGCGCACACCGTCACCCGCGCGCTGGTGATGCAGGGTGGACGGATCGTCGAACGGGGACCGATCGATCAGATAGTCCACGCGCCGACGGACCCTTACACGCGCCGACTCGTCGCCAGCGCCCGAGCGCTCGACGAGGCACTGGTCACGGGGAGGATCTCGTGACCGCGCCATCTTTGCTGGCCTTCGAGTACGTCGGCTTCACGTATCGCGGCGCCGCGGACCCTGCCCTGAGCCGGGTCTCCTTCTCGCTCCCGCGCGGCGAGAGCCTGGGGATCGTCGGCGAGTCGGGGTCTGGTAAGTCCACCGCGCTGAAACTACTGCTCGCGCTCAACCGGCCAACTGAAGGCCGGGTCCTGTTCAATGGGGCGGAACTGAACCTGCGGGACCGCAGGCAGGTTCGTGAGCTGCGCCGCACGGTTCAGCCCGTGTTCCAGGATCCCTACGCCTCACTGGACCCGCGGATGCGCGTCGACAAGATCGTCGCGGAGCCTCTGGTGTCGCTGGGCTTAGGTGGGACCACTGACCAACGGCGTGCCCGAGTGACGGCCGCTGTCAGGGAGGTGGGCCTGGACGTCGACACGCTCGCCCGGTTCCCCCACGAGTTCTCCGGTGGGCAACGGCAACGGATCGCCATCGCGCGGGCGCTGGTGACGGACCCAGCCGTCCTGGTGGCGGATGAGTCGGTGAGCGCCCTGGACGTGACCACCCGGATCGACGTGATCGAGTTGTTGGCCCGACTTCGCCGGGAACGGCAGTTGAGCATCGTGATGGTGTCGCACGACATGAGCGTCGTGGCGGCGTTGTGCGACACCACAGTGGTCCTCAAGGAGGGCGTGGTCATCGAGACGGGTGCGACAATGTCGCTCCTGGACGACCCGCAGGAGCCGTACACGCAGCAACTGATCAGCGCGATCCCTCGCCTCCCCACTGCGTCGTCGCGCTAGGGCGACCCGCTCCGGGCCCTGGATGACGTGGTGACGCTACGCAGCATCACGCCCCTTTACCGCCTCGATCGGCTGCCTCGTACTCCGCGAGCACCTCAGCCTTGTACTTCGCGGTGAAAGTTCGCCGGCGGGCCCGCTCAGGAACCTCCGGCTCTGGCACGTCATCCATCCGCCCAGACTGCCGCACCTGCTGCGGCTGTGTCATCGTGGTAGTCAT
>JBDNIX010000004.1:0-7647 GCA_041688045.1 Nitriliruptoraceae bacterium | reverse complement strand
TTAATCCCGAATACCGTCGACGCCTGTGCATCTGCTCAGGTCCGCGCTTTCCGGTAGTCGCGTGACCGCGTAGGGTTCCTGCCAATGTCCCGTTCCCAGAATGGCTGGGTGCGTGGAGAAGGTCGGGGGTCGACAGACGTGTACCGCGGACGGGACCGGCGTGGAACGTTGGGCGAGAGCACCTCGCTGCTCGCGCCGATGGGCGCCATCGCGATCGGCCTCATGTCCGCGGTGGCGTTCGCGGCCTTTCGACCTCTCGCCGACTTCGAAGGGTCCCTCGGTGTGCTGGCGCAGGCCTGGAGTTTTGGCCTGCTGGGGGTCGTGGCGATGCTGGCGGCCATCCGATGGCGATGGTTCGGAGACGCCCGCGCCGCGTACCTGATGGTGGGTTGCGCCTCGCTCAGCTGTATGTACGGATTCGGGATCGTGATCGCTCCGCTGCTTCCCGGTTGGGTCGTCGCTCACACGCTCGCCCTGGTCGCGGCGGCAGCGGCAGTCGCCGTGATCGCCGTCTTCGGCGCGTTGCAGTCGCTTGAAGTCGATGCCGCCCTCCGTACCTGGGTGATCGCGATCCTCCCGGTCGGGGTGTTCCTGGCCGCCCTGTTGCTGTCGACCAGACTCATCGGTCTGGGTAGCCCACCCGCTGCGATGGAGGTGATCGGATGGACCCTGGTGCTCGTCGGGGCCTACGCGGTTCACCGGTCGGTGTCCCTGCGGTCGCCCTTTGTCGGGTGGGTCGGATCGGCCTTCGTCATCAAGGGACTTCACGAGCAGCACATCTACGACCAGGGCATGGCCGCGACCGCGGGGCTGCTCGCGGAGACCATTGCCCTCAGTGTCTGCGTCATCGGCGCATTCGTGACGTGCCGGCGAACATTCTCGGCGAACGAAGCCCGAGCGAAGCGTGCACGTCACGAGTATCAACGGCAGGAGACCTACGACCGCGAAGCGAAGCGTGCGGCCGAGGGACGGATGCACGAGTTGCGCAACGCGTTGTTGGCGATCGAGGGTGCGACCAACATGATCGCGGAGCGACCCTGGGAGAAGGCAGATCCGACCGGCGATCTGGCAAGGGCGGTTCGACAGGAATGCGGACGGCTTCGCACACTGATCGAGTCAACGGAGAATGCCCAGGCACTGCCCGTACGATTCGATGTCCGCCCCGTTCTGGAGCAGCAGGTCCTGCTGGCGGGGGTTCTTGGGTGGGATGTTGCCGCGGTCCTTCCGCGCCATCCCGTCGAAGTGTTCACCGATCCGCACGAGTTCGCGGAGATCATCCAGAACCTGCTCGGGAACGCCGCCGTCCATGCGGCGGGATCGGGTCCCATCGACCTCGGCGTGGACCGGACCGAATCCGGTGTCGAGGTCTGGGTCGTGGATCGCGGGCCGGGGATACCGGCGGAACTGCGCGATCGGCTACTGACCGAGCCGGTGCCGAGCCAGTCCGGGTCGGGGATCGGTCTCCATCTGTGCGCAGACCTTGCGGCCAGCCGAGGTGCGCAGCTGACCCTCACCGACCACGATGGTGGCGGAACGGTGGCCCGGCTCTCGTTCCCCCGGCGACCGAAGCCTCTTGATCGGGTGAGCCTTTCGACCGAAGACGGCCCGCCCAATTCGGTCGCGACTGCGGCGGCGCCTGCCGTCCGGGGCGCGGGGTGACCCTGATGTCGCCCATCCACCCCGGTCCGCCATCCGATGGCGAGGCGGCGGACGCCCCGGTCCTGCTGCTCGACGACCATGCCCTGGTCGCCGTGAGCCTTGCCTCCGCCCTGGCGAACGTGGGGGTGCAGCTGATCACGGTGGACCCGGGAGACGACGTTGACCTGGTTGCACTCGCTCAGGAACGCGGGTGCGAGCTGGTGCTGATCGACCTGGACCTCGGGGACGGGCCCTCGGGTGTCGAGCGCATCCCCCCGTTGGTGTCTGCCGGGCTACGCGTCGTGGTCCTGTCGGGAACGAATGACCGGCTGGAGATCGCCAGGGCCTTCGAGGCGGGAGCGATGGGGTATATCGCCAAGCGGGATTCTTTCGAGGTGTTGGTCGAAGGCATCCAGAAGGCGGTTCGTGGCTCGCTTCACCATCCGGCTGACATCCAGCGGCTCCATGCCGAACTGCTGGCCGCCCGTGCGCAGGAGCAGTCCCGTGACGCTCGCTTCCTCGACCTGACCGCCAAAGAGCACGTGGTCCTGGCAGCGATCTGCGAGGGGGCGGCCGTGCGAGAGATCGCGGCGCGCCAGGTCGTCGCGGTATCGACCATCCGCAGCCACGTCCGGGGCGTGCTCACGAAACTCGGTGTCCGCACCCAGGCGGCTGCGATCACCCTGGCCCGTGATGCAGGTTGGGAGTAGAAGATCCCGATTCCGACCGGGCCGCCTCGTCGGGTCCCTGATCGGGCGATGAGCAGCGTGAAAGCCGGCTCGAACCGTCGTCTGCAGGCTGCTCGCGGTGGTGTCGGTGGGCCGCACTACGCTCGACACGGTGCGTCCCGGCCGGCGGGGCGCGTCTGTTCTTGCTCCGTTGCGGGAAGTCGTTGCCGTGTCCGATAGCCCACTGGCCGTGTCGCCGGCCCTGGTCGACGGGCTCAACCCTGCGCAGCAGCAAGCCGTGACCACCGTCGATGGTCCGGTCCTCGTGGTCGCGGGTGCGGGATCCGGCAAGACCCGTGTGCTGACCCACCGGATCGCGCACCTGATCCGCGACCACGACGTCAGTCCGTTCCGGATCCTGGCGATCACGTTCACCAACAAGGCGGCTGGCGAGATGGCCGAGCGCGTCGGCGGGCTGGTCGGCGAGCGCCTGTCGGACCGCATGTGGGTCACCACGTTCCACAAGGCCTGTGTCCGCATCCTGCGCAAGGAGTTGCCTCGACTCGGCTACAAGAGCGGGTTCACGATCTACGACGCCCAGGACTCGCAACGCCTGATCAAGCAGCTGGCCAAGGACGCCGGCGTCGATGAGAAGCGCCTGTCCCCGCGGGCCATCCAGAACGCGATCAGCAACGCCAAGGACGAACTGATCGACTTCGAGTCCTACAAGGCCCATGCCACCGGCTGGCCGGAGGTGGAGATCGCCGAGGTCTACCGCGCCTACCAGGACCGGCTGTTCCGGGCCAACGCGTTGGATTTCGACGACCTCATCGTCAAGACCGTCGAGGTGCTGCAGCTGTTCGACCCGGTGCTCGAGCACTACCAGCAACGCTTCCAGTACCTGTTGGTGGACGAGTACCAGGACACCAACCGGGCGCAGTACCACCTGGTGAACCTGCTCGCGTCCGGACACCGCAACGTCATGGTCGTCGGCGATCCGCAGCAGGGTGTGTATTCGTTCCGCGGCGCGACCATCCGTAACATCCTCGATTTCGAGCAGGATCATCCCGACGCCCATGTGGTGGTCCTGGACCGCAACTACCGGTCGACGCAGACGATCCTGGACGCGGCCAACGCCATCATCCACAGCTCCACGGTCAAACGGCGCGCCGAGCTGTGGACCGACCGGGACCAGGGTGATCCGGTGGTGCGCTACAAGGCGGAGGACGAACACGACGAGGCCGCCTTCGTCGCCGAGGAGTGCGAGCGGCTGCGCGAGCAGGGCCTCAGTTTCGACGACATGGCGATCTTCTACCGGACCAACGCGCAGTCCCGGGTGCTGGAGGACGTCTTCCTGCGGGTCGGCCTGCCCTACAAGGTGATCGGTGGCGTCCGGTTCTACGAACGCAAGGAGATCAAGGACGTCCTGGCTTACGCCCGCTTGCTGGCCAACCCCGCCGACGACGTCTCGGCCCGCCGGATCGTCAATCTGCCGCGCCGGGGCATCGGTAACCGCACCGTCGAGGCCATCGACTGGCACGCACGCCGTGAGGGCATCACCTTCCTCGACGCCTGTCGCCAGGCCGAGCACGTCCAGGGGCTGGCCGCCCGGGCCGTCGGGGCGGTGACCTCGTTCGTCGACCTGATCGACGGACTGTTCACGTCGTTGGAGCACGACCTGCCCATCGCTGAGCTCATCGAGCTGATCTGGGAGCGCACCGGCTACCTCAAGGAATTGCAGGCGGAACGCTCGATCGAGGCGCTCGGACGGGAGGAGAACCTCCGCGAGCTGAAGTCCGTCGCGCAGGAGATCCACGAACGCGGTGGGGGAGCGGCCGGGATCGAAGGGCTCGGCTCGTTCCTGGAGGCGGTCACGCTGGTGTCCGACCAGGACCAACTCGACGACCAGGATGAGGGCACGGTCACGCTGATGACGCTGCACACGGCCAAGGGGCTGGAGTACCCGGCGGTGTTCCTGGTCGGCCTGGAGGACGGCGTGTTCCCGCACGTGCGCTCGTTGTCCGAGCCCGACCAGCTCGAAGAGGAACGCCGCCTGGCCTACGTCGGATTCACGCGCGCCCAGGACCGGCTCTATCTGTCCCACGCGGAGCATCGGACCCTGTGGGGCGGTACCTCGTACAACCCGCCGTCCCGGTTCCTGGACGACCTGCCGCCCGACCTGATCGAGGAGCGCGGAGCCACCCGCGGCTCGTCCGCAGCCAGGCGCGTCCGGGACGCCGAGGTCCTGGAGGTCGGCGGCATCGAGTTCCACATCGGCGACCAGGTCATCCACCCCAAATTCGGGTCCGGTCAGGTAGCGGAGCTCAGCGGGGAGGGGGAGCGGGCCGAGGCGACCGTGGACTTCGATGAGGTGGGGCGAAAGCATCTGGTGCTTGCCTACGCCCCGCTCGTCCGGGCGTGATGCGCCCGGGTCAGCCCCGTTGATGGAGCCGCTCCTGACGTCGTTCGGCCTGGTGTTCCTGGCCGAGTTGGGCGACAAGTCCATGCTGCTGGCGCTGGCGTTCGCCACCCGGTACCGCCCGCTGCCCGTGGTGGCCGGTATCGCGGTCGCGGCGTTCGGCATGTTGGGGCTGTCCACGCTGGCAGGCGCGGCCCTGGGGGCGGCACTGCCGGAACAGGCGCTGGCGATCGTCGGTGGCCTGCTGTTCCTGGGGTTCGGGATCTGGACGTTGCGGGGCGACGACGACGATGACGACGAATCGACGGACCTGCGCGGGACGTCGGTGCTGCTCGGCGTGACGTTGGCGTTCCTGGTGGCCGAGTTCGGTGACAAGACGATGATCGCGACCGTCACCCTGGCCAGCACCCAACCCGCGCTCCCGACGTGGATCGGTGCGGGCCTCGGCATGACGGTTGCTAGCGGCCTGGCGATCGTCGTCGGGTCGGTGCTGGGCGCACGGCTGCCCGAGCGTGCGACGCGGCTGCTCGCCGCCGGCGCCTTCCTGGTGTTCGGCGTGCTGCTGCTCGTCGACGGCATCACCGGGTGACGCGCGCACGCCGGCCGGCCTTGGCAGACGGCGCCGATGATGGCAGACGGCGCGGCGTGCATGCGCCACGCGCCGCACCCCGTCCCACCCGCGGCGCCTGCGGGAACGAACCACCTCGAGCACCCTGTGAAAGGTCCCGTCATGGCCAAGCAACGCTCCGTGTCCACCAGCCGCGTCATCGCGGCCGACCGTCAGACGCTCTTCGACGTGATCGCTGATCCGTCGATGCATCCGGTCATCGACGGCTCCGGCACCGTCCGGGAGGTCCGCACCGGCGGGCCGCCACGCCTGGACCGCAAGGGCGCGACGTTCGGCATGGACATGAAGGTCGGCGCGGCCTACAAGATCACCAACACGGTGGTGGAGTTCGAGGAGGGTGAGCGGATCGCGTGGCGCCACTTCCACGGGCACCGCTGGCGCTACGAGTTCCGGGACGTCGACGGTGGCACGGAGGTCACCGAGACCTTCGACTGGTCGCGTGCACGCTCACCTCGGTCGCTGGAGCTGGTGCGCTATCCGGCGCGCAACCTGCGCGGGATGAAGGCGACGCTGGAACGTCTCGAGGAGCTGGTGACCGCCGGCAGCGTCGACGACCCGGCCTGACCCACCCGGGGGTCAGGTGCAGCCGCGGGTGACGGGCTCCGTCAGCGCCGACGGCGCGGGGGAGGTGCGGGTCGGGTCGACGTAGAGCACCCCGCCGGACACCAGCGTCGGGTGCTCCTCCAGTGACGGGGTCCCGGCCAGACCGCGCCCCGTCAGCGCCCACACGCCGCCGTTGTCGGCCTCAAGCCGGTTGCTGACGACGCAGTACGCCACGTCCTGCGCGCCGACGAAGGCCCGCGGTCGTCCGCCTGCCGCAACGATCAGCGCATCCACCTCGGTGTCGTAGGTGCTGGCGGACAGCTCGGAGGTCGGGGCGACCGCGACCCACGGATCCGGGGGAGGGGCGTCCCGACTCTGGAGGAACAGCACGCCGGCCACCACGACGATGGCTCCGGCGACCAGGGCGCCGACGATCCACTGCAGCCCCAGCGGTGCCCGCAAGACGATCTTGCGCGCGCGCTTGGCGGCCCGGTCCGGGAGATAGCCGGACGGGCCGAAGTCGGGGCGCTGCTGCGGGTCGCTGGCGGCGCGGTCGGGGGGTTCGGTCATCGCCCGAACGGTACCGCCGACCGATCAGAGGTCGGTGCCGTGGGTGACGCACCAGGGTCGCCCACGCCCGGCCGCGTGGCGTTGTCGCGCGGCGTCGCACTATCCTCGGCCACGCCGCGGCACCGATGGCTCGGACCACCTCGAGAGCCGACGCGCGGCCTGACAGGAGGCGGCACGTCGATGGCAATCCGCGTCGTCGTGGCCAAGCCGGGACTGGACGGCCACGACCGAGGAGCGAAGGTCGTCGCGCGCGCGTTGCGCGACGCCGGGATGGAGGTCATCTACACCGGCCTGCATCAGACGCCGCAGCAGATCGTGTCGGCCGCGCTCCAGGAGGATGCACAGGCCGTCGGTCTGTCGATCCATTCCGGCGCGCACCTGACCCTGTTTCCGAAGGTGGTCGACCTGTTGCACGAGGCCGGTGCCGACGACGTGGTCGTCTTCGGCGGGGGCATCATCCCGGCGCAGGACATCGACACGCTGAAGGCCCAGGGTGTGGCAGAGATCTTCACTCCTGGCACACCGATGGCGACCATCACCGCCTGGGTCGCCGCCAACGTGCCCGATCGCACCTGATCCACCGCTCCAGCGGTCATCACCAGGTCCGCCTGGATCACCGACGTCCGAACCCACCAAACCCCGACCGAAGGAAACCCTCCATGGACCTCGTGGAGTTCCAAGGCAAGCAGCTCTTCGGACGCAACGGCGTCCCCGTCCCTCCCGCCGGCGCCGTCTGCCGAACCGTCGACGAGATCGTCGCGGGCGCCGAAGCCGCCTTCGCGGACGGCGCATCCGCCGTGGTCGTCAAGGCCCAGGTCAAGACCGGAGGCCGCGGCAAGGCCGGGGGTGTCAAGCTCGCCAGCAGCGTCGACGAAGCGCGCGAGCACGGGGAGTCGATCCTCGGTCTGGACATCAAGGGCCACACCGTCAACGTCGTCTACGTCGAGCCGGCCAGCGACATCGCCGAGGAGTACTACCTCGCGGTGATGCACGACCGGGTCAACAAGGGCCACCTCGTGATCTGCTCGAAGGAGGGCGGCGTCGACATCGAGGAGGTCAACCGCACGAACCCGGATGCGGTGGTCAAGCGGACCCTGCTGCCGCACGAGACCATCAACGGCCTGTCGCGTGACACGGCTCGGGAGATCGTAGCGGCGGCCAACCTGCCCGCCGAGGTCCTG
>JBDNIX010000089.1:0-12764 GCA_041688045.1 Nitriliruptoraceae bacterium | reverse complement strand
GTCCTGCGCGACATCCAGATGGCACTGGGGATGTCGGATGCGGTAGCGGGGATCCTGACCACGCTGCCGACGATCTGTTTCGGCGCGGTCGGTCTGGTCGCGGCTCGACTGGGCCGTCGGTTCGGGGTCGACCGGTCGCTGATGGCGTCGCTGGTGCTGGTGGCCGTCGGCCTGGTGGTGCGTGCAGCGGCGCCGTCGACCGCGTGGATCCTGGTGACGTCGTTGGTGGCCCTGACCGGCATGGCGATCGGCAACGTGCTGGTGCCGGTCATGGTGAAGGCGTGGTTCCCCGACGGGGTCGGGCGGTGGACCGGTCTGTACTCGATGGGGGTCGTGGTCGGGACCGCGGTTCCGGTCGCGGTGACCGTGCCGCTGTCCGAGGTGTTGGGGGGATGGCGGTTCGGCTTGGGGTTCTGGGCGCTGCCTGCGGCCCTGGCGCTGGTGCCGTGGCTGGTGCTGTCGCGTCGGGTCAAGGGATTTTCTCGGCCGAGGGCCCTACCGGACCTGCCCGGGGAACGCGTTGCGTCGGGGCCGGGCGCCCGCCGCGTGCGCAGCAGCGCGAAGGCCTGGGCCCTCATGCTGTTCTTCGCCGTGCAGAGCCTGGAGGCGTATGTCGCGATGGGATGGTTGCCGTCGATCTTCCAGGACGCCGGCATCAGCGCCGTGCGTGCCGGAGCTCTGACGGGGCTGACCATGGGCCTGGCCGTTCCCATTGCGGTCATCGTTCCGACCTTCGCCGCACGGCAGCCGAACCAGCAGCCCTGGGTCGTGGCGTTGAGCGTCGCCTCGGCCCTGGGTTACGTCGGTCTGTGGGTCGCGCCCGGACGTGCGCCGGTCGTGTGGTCCGTGCTCCTGGGCATCGGACTCGGCGCCTTCCCGTTGGCGCTGCTGCTGATCGGGCTGCGCGCGAGGAGCTCGAAGACCACCTCGGAGCTGTCGTCACTGGTGCAGGGATGGGGCTACCTGTTGGCGGCGACCGGTCCGGTCGGGATCGGCGTGCTGCACGACGTCACCGGTGGGTGGGACGTCCCGCTGCTGGCCCTGTTGTTGCTGCTCGTACCGAAGCTCGTCGCCGGGTGGTTCGCGGGAGCGCCGGGCTTCGTCGACGACGACATCGCGGATGACCACCCCGTCCGCTGAAGCCAACCGACCGTCCGAACGTCGTTCTGCTTCATCGGACGTCCACGGCGCGGTCGGCCGCCCCTGCGCTGAAGCCGACTGACCACCTGCGGGTCACTTCATTTCGCTGGATGCCTGGGGCCTACAGCAGATCGCGGCCAGCGGCCCAGGCGGTGAGCTCGTGACGGTTGGACAGCTGCAGCTTGCGCAGCACCGCGGAGACATGGGTTTCGACGGTCTTGACCGAGATGTGCAGCCGTCCGGCGATCTCCTTGTAGGTGTAGCCCCGGGCGATGTGGCGTAGGACTTCCTTCTCGCGCGTGGTGAGCTGATCCAGCTCCGGATTCTCGCTGGCGACGCCGTTCGGCAGGCTGCCGGCGAACGCGTCCAGGACGAACCCGGCCAACCGGGGACTGAAGACGGCGTCGCCCTGGTCGATCCTGGCGATGGCGGCGACCAGGTCGCCGGGAGCGATGGTCTTGGTGACGTAGCCGCGGGCGCCGGCTCGGATGACCTGGATGACGTCCTCGGGTGCATCGGACACCGACAGCGCCAGGAACCGCATGTCCGGATGGGTCTCGTGGACCGCCTCGATGACGGCTCGGCCACCGCCGCCGGGCATGTGGACGTCCAGGAGCACGACGTCGGGCTTGCCGGCGCGGATGCCCTGGATCGCGGTGTCGACGTCACCCGCGTCACCGACGATCGTGACCTTGTCGCCAAGTTCGGCCTGGACGCCGGCGCGGAACAGTCGGTGGTCGTCGACCACGAAGACACGCAGGTGTTGGGTTGTCATGCGGTCGCCTCGGGATCGTCGGTCGCGTGGGGGGCTCGAGGATCATCCGGGTCGTCCGGCGCTCGAGCATCATCGTTGTGGCTGGCCGTTTCGGCCCGGCGGCGGGGGAGGGCGAGCTCCACCTCGGTTCCCTCGCCCGGAGCCGAGTGGATGTTGGTCCGTCCGCCGTGGCGGTCCAGCCGGTCCACGATCGACCGGCGGATACCGTGGCGATCCCCGGGAACCTCTGCCGGGCTGAAACCCCGGCCGCGGTCGCGGACGAACGCGAGGACATCGCGGTCCTCCACCTCGACGTAGATGTCGATGCGGTCCACGCCGGCGTGCTTGGCCGCATTGACCGCCGCCTCACGGGTCGCACCGACCAGGGCGCGCAGCGGGTCGTCCATCGCACTGTCGCCCACGAGCACCACCTCGACGGTGGCGTCATGGATCGCCTCGATCTCCTCCGCGACCGCAGCCAGCGCACCGGACAGCAGTGCGTCGCCGGGCGTGCTGCCGGATCCGTCGAACAACCAGGCCCGGAGCTCGCGTTCCTGGCGCCGGGCGAGGGCGACCATCCGCCGTGGCTGGTCCGACGACCGCTGGATCAGCGCGAGGGTCTGCAGAACCGAGTCGTGGAGGTGTGCGGCCAACTCCGCGCGCTCCTCCTAACGGATCCGTTCACGGCGTTCGGTGTTGAGCTGCTCGCCCAGGCGCCACAGCCAGGGCCCGAACAGCATGCTGACGCCGACGGCCGCCGCCAGTCCGGCCACGCCCAGTTCGCGGACCGCGACGAGCGCGTCGTTGGCGGCCAGGAACCCGGCGACGGCGCCGGCCACCAGCAGCGTCCCCACGATGAGGCGGACCGGCGAGGCAGGCCCGGACGCCGGCTGTGAGAGCACCCGCCCACCCGGTAGATGGATGCGACGGCGGAAACGGTCACGTTCGTCGCTGTCGCTGCGGGTCCAGACCACCGCGGAGCCGAGCGACGCGAGCAGGATGGGAAAGACCAGGCCGTCGCCGAACCACAGTCCCAGACGGCGGAGCAGCAGCAGGACCCCGAGCACGATGAGGCCGAGAGCCACGCTCTGCTGGATGGAGGACCGCGATCGGGGCGAGGACGGTTGCCGGTCGCCGTTCTCGCCGAGCGGTGGCTCGGTCGGGAACAGCACCCAGAGGGCGCCGTAGAGCAGCAGTCCGGTCCCGCCGGCGAACGACAGGACGACGAAGGCGATCCGCACGATAACCGGATCGACCCCGAAGCGTCGAGCCAGGCCGACGGCCACCCCGCCGATGATCCGGCCGGTGCGGGGACGAGTCGGCGGGCTCTGATGGCTTCGACGTCCCCAGGTGCGGCGTCCGTCTGGGGGTTGAGGCGGGGGTGGAGGTGGTCCGGGGGGCATCTGGGATGTGAGCGCCGGGGGCGCGGGTTGCATCGGGGACCCGGACGGTGGAGGAGCCGGCGCGGCCCGCGGGTGGACGGAACCTGACGATCCGTCGGCGGCGCGCGTCACGGGGTCGATGATCGGTTCCTGGGACGGCGGGCGGTCGGGGACGTCGATGGTGACACAAAAGGTCCCCGACCACTACGCGGCGGAGCCCTTGGACGGCCTCGACCCTCTCAGGGTCGAACCAGGGGTGTCCCCGATGGTCCGGCGGCCGGATGTGGAGGATGCTTGCTCGCGATCGCCCCGGACTGCCGAGTTCACCACAGCAAGGAAGCACGATGACCGAAACGAGCGCCTCGCCGCCCGGGTCTACGCCGCCGCCCGGGTCGCCCCCGCCGCCCGGGTCCGGGCGCCCGCCCCTGCGACGTGATCCCGAGGCCGGCTACATCGGTGGCGTCGCGGCCGGTCTGGCGAGCCACCTCGACATCGATGTGGTCGTCATACGCATCGGGTTCGTGATCGTCACGATCCTCACCCAGGGACTGGGTGCGCTGGCCTATCTGTTCGGGTGGGTCTTCATCCCCCAGGGATCTGCCGATGGGATCGCACCAGACAGCGGCGTGCCGACGTCGGCATCCACGAGCGATGACCGCCGCGGTGCGAGTTTCTGGTTCGGGGTCGTCCTGCTGACGCTGGGATCGTTGTGGTTCCTGGGCTCCGTGATGTCGCCCGGTGGCGTGTTCGGCTGGTTGGACGGAGGCGTGGTCATGCCGCTCGCCCTGTTGGGCCTGGGCGTTGCCCTGTGGCGCCAGAACGCCACCTCGGCCGCAGCGGCCGGGACACATCGGATGGCTCCACCTCCCCAATCCTCTCCGCCGCCAGCCGGCGGACTCCCTGTCACCCCTACGAACCCGGAGTACGAGACCATGCCGACACATACCGATCAGATGGCCCCTCCGTTCACGGGGCCCACGCCTCCGGCCGGGCAGGCACCCCCACCTGGGGGAGGCACGCCGTCCTGGCGGCCACCCGCCGATGTCGCGGGACCGCCACCCGGCAGGCCGCCCCGGCCCCCTGGCGGCTCGGACTCTTCAGGCGGAGCGGGCTGGACACCCCCGCCCGCCCCGACCCGTGAACGCTCGTTGCTGGTCCGGGCGACCCTCGGCATTGCGCTGCTGACCGCGGGCATCCTGTGGATCCTCGAGTTGGCCGACGTCACGGTGCTCGGTCCACTGCGCATCATCTCGATCGTGCTGGGTGTCCTTGGCATCGGCCTGATCGTCGGCAGCGTCGCCGGGCGCGGGCGCTCCCTGATCGTCGCCGGCTTCGTGGTCCTGCCTCTGGTGGTGGTGGGTTCGCTGCTCCGCGGGTTCCCGGCGATGGATGTCGTCGTCGGGTCCGGCGGCACCTTCGGACAGATCAGCGAGCGGCCCGCGACCGTTGACGAGATCGACAGCACCTACCAGTTCGGTGCCGGGGAGTTCCGGGTCGACCTGACCGAGGTTGACTTCTCCGCGGGTGACGACGTCACCACCAGCATCGAGATGGGTGCGGGTGAGTTGGTCGTCATCCTCCCGGAAGAACTCGACGTCGAGGTGGATGCCACCGTCGGTGCAGGAGAGCTGGAGGTGCTGGACCGTCGGCGGAGCGGTCTGGCGGTCAACCTGGAAACCACGGACCGGTTCAGCAGTCCCGACCGACCCGACGCGGATGCTCCCGCCCGTGACCAGCCGCCGATGCTCACCATCGACCTCAACGTCGGCTTCGGCGACGTGACCATTGAAAGGAACGACCGATGACCCGCCATCGCTTCGACCCCCTGTCCTTCGTGTTCGGCGCCGGGTTCGTCGCCGTCGCGGCGATCGGCCTGATCGATCGTGATCTGCTCACCTTCACCGATCTGCGGTGGATCGCTCCGGCGCTGCTGGTGCTGCTCGGCGCGCTGCTGCTGGTGCTGTCCGGTCGGACCGGTGGCCGTGACCGCGACGACGGCAGGACCTCGGAATCGGACGCTGATGGTCCGGCTGCGAAGACCGCCACCACACCCGACCGGGATGATCGCGCGGCTGTGGACGCTGCGGTGGAAGGCGACGCCGAGGAGCGATAGGGTTCGGCCACGGTGGCCGTCTTCACGTCACCGGAGGGCTCTCGCACTCCGCCAGAGGTTCCACGCGAAGGACGACGAGTGCCCGCGACCATCATCGTCGGTGCCCAATGGGGCGACGAAGGCAAAGGCAAGGCCACCGATCTGCTGGCCGACACGACCGATCTGGTCGTGCGCTACCAGGGTGGCAACAACGCCGGCCATACCGTGATCGTCGGGGATCAGGTGTTCAAGTTGCACCTGATCCCTTCCGGCATTCTGTACGACCATGTCACGCCGGTCATCGCCGACGGCGTCGTGATCGATCCGAAGGTCATGCTCGACGAACTCGACGGCCTGGACCCCCGGGGTCTGCGTCCCTTCGAGCGGGTCAAGGTGTCGGGCAACGCCCACCTCATCATGCCGTATCACCGCGAGCTGGATCTGCTCACCGAGCGGCGCCTGGGCAAGGCCAACCTCGGCACCACCAAGCGTGGCATCGGTCCGGCGTACGCCGACAAGGCCTCCCGGGTCGGTCTGCGGTTCCAGGACCTGTTCGATGAGAAGATCTTCCGCCAGAAGCTCGAGGCCGTCCTCGTCCACAAGAACGAGCAGCTCGCCAAGATCTACAACCGCCTGCCGATGGACCTCGAGGAGATCGCGCGGGAGTACCTCGCCTATGCCGACCGGTTGCGTCCCCTGCTGACCGATACGACCGAATTGATCCACACCTCCCTCGAGGCGGGCAAGCACATCATCCTCGAAGGGGCCCAGGGGACCCTGCTGGATCTCGACCACGGGACCTACCCGTTCGTCACCTCGTCCAACCCCGTCGCGGGCGGCGCGCTGACGGGTGCTGGAATCGGACCCAAACACGTCGACCGGGTCATCGGCATCACCAAGGCGTACGTCACGCGGGTCGGGACCGGGCCGTTCCCGACCGAGTTGTTCGATGACGTGGGGGAACGCATGACCGACATCGGGGGCGAGTACGGCACCACGACCGGACGCCGTCGCCGTGTGGGCTGGTTCGACGCCGTCCTGGCGCGCTACGCCGATCGCGTGAACGGGTTCACCGACATCTTCCTGACCAAGCTGGACGTCCTGAGCGAGTTCGACACCGTCAAGATCGCCACGGCCTACCGGTACCAGGGCAAGGAGTACCGGACCTTCCCACCCCACCAGTCGATCTTCCACCATGCCGAGCCCGTCTACGAGGAGTTCCCCGGCTGGGGGGACGACATCACCGAGGTATCCCGCTACGAGGACCTGCCGCAGGAGGCCCGCACCTACATCGACGCGATCGAGGACTACTCGGGCACACCGGTGACGTGGGTATCCATCGGCCCGAAGCGTTCGCAGACACTGGTGCGTCGCGACGTGCCGCTGGTCCCGACCTCCAGCTGACCCGTCTCGATCCCTCGCGGTCCCGGCGAATGAGCGGACGGATCAACGGGGGCCTGGCGGAGGACCGCACGACCCGCCGGCTCGGGGTGCTGTGGCTGACGGGGGGGCTGCTCGCATTCGGTTGGGGCCTGGCCGCCGTCGGACCGGATGGGTGACCGCTGGGCGTGACGGGCGTCGGGGTCTTCGCCACGCTGCTGGGTGGCGCGCTGTTCCAGGTTGAGCGACCGTCGTTGCCGATCCGATCTGCGGCAGCGCTGACGATGCTGGGCTCGGTGGCCATCTGTCTGGTCGTGTTCTGGTCCGGCGACGTCCGGACCGGTGCCCCGGCGGTGCTGTTCGTCTACGTCAGCGTGTCTGCCCGGGTTGCTTTGGAGCGCTGGCGTTTGCCGGTTCTGGCCGTCTCGGCCATCGCTCACATCGCGGAACTGGCCGCGACCCGATCCGACAGGGCATTCATCGAACCGCCGATGATCTGGGGTGCGGCGCTCGTGGCTGGGCTGATCGTCGGCCACGCCGTGCGGGCGACGCGCGCGGCGGCCGCGGAGCGGGCGGAACTGCTCGAGCGGCTTCGCGCCGCCGATGCCGTCAAGACCGCGTTGCTCCGTGCGGCCGGACACGACCTGGCAACGCCAGCCGGCCTGGTTGCCGGACTGGCCGAAACCGTCCACCTGCGCGGTGACGACCTGCCCGCTGACGTGCGCCATGCGCTGCTCGAGCGGATATCTGCCAACGCGCGCCGACTGCAGGGCGATCTGCAGGACCTGCTCCACCTCGGCACCATCGCGGACAGCCGAATCCAGCTCGACCGTCAACCCGTCGAGCTCAGAGGTGTCATCGCGCGTGCCATTGCACGCGCCGGCCTGGTCGACGGCCGGGTGGTGGTTGGCGATCTGCAGGCGTCCACCGCGGTGATCGACGCAGCGAAGGTCGAGCACGCGTTGGCCAATCTGTTGACGAACGCCGACAAATACGGCTCGGGCGACCGACCCGTCACGGTCAGCGTGAGTCGCACGGACGGCCGGATCGTCATCCACGTCGACGACGACGGCCCGGGCATCCCCGCCGCGCAGCTGGATCAGGTCTTCGAGCCATTCATCCGCGGCCGCGACGAACATGTCCGGCTCGGCAGTGGCGTCGGCCTCTCCATCGTCCGGGCCTTCGCTCGCGCCCACGACGGCGACAGCTGGGCCACTCCACGAGCCGGTGGCGGATTACGCATGTCCTTCTCCGTGAGTGCCACGCCGAAGGATCCCGGGTCGGAGATCGGCGACGACCAACGCTCCTCGAGCGAGGTGGCGCAGAACGCCTGAGGTTCGGTCACCGCGGCCGGTGCCTTCCCCTCTACGCTTCGCGGAGCTGCGTGCAGTCCTGGCAGGTGTCGTCGGGCACGCGCACATCGATGGATTCGAACGTTCGTGGAGGTCCGGGTGGGACGCAAGGTGCTGGTTGTCGGCAACGGTGGGCGCGAGCACGCCCTGGCGTGGCGGCTGGCCGGATCACCGTCGGTGGATCAGGTGATCACGGCACCGGGAAATCCCGGGACGGCTGCGCTGGGTCCGACGTTTCCCGTGAACCTCGCTGACCCCGTAGCCATCGCGGATCTGGCGGCGCGGGAGAACTGCGATCTGGTCGTCGTCGGACCGGAAGCTCCGCTGGTCGCCGGCGCCGTCGACGAGTTGTCGCATCGCGAGATTCCGGCCTTCGGCCCGACGGCGGCAGGTGCGCACATCGAAGGTTCGAAGGTCTTCGCGAAGGAGATCATGGGTGCCGCCGACGTCCCGACGGCCGGTTACCTCGCGACATCCGATCGGGACGAAGCCCTCGCCGCCCTGCAGCAGTTCGCCGCTCCCTACGTCGTCAAGGCAGATGGTCTGGCGGCCGGCAAAGGCGTGCGCATCTGTCCGGACCTCGCCGATGGGCGGGACGCGGTCGACGATGCGTTGGTCCGCCGGGCCTTCGGAGCCGCCGGTTCCCGCGTGGTCATCGAGGAGTTCCTCCATGGCCCTGAGCGCAGCGTCTTCGGCGTCTGCGACGGCACCGACGTTGCGCTGTTGGCCCCGGCCCAGGACTTCAAGCGCGCCCTCGACGGCGACACCGGCCTCAACACCGGTGGGATGGGTGCGGTCACCCCTGTCCCGGGATTTGGCCTCGAGGACGTGGGCGAGCTCGAGGATGTGGTGTTCCGCCCGGTCCTGCGCGAACTCGCCCGCCGGGGCACGCCCTACCGCGGGCTGCTCTACGCCGGCCTGGTGCTGACCGCCGACGGACCGAAGCTGTTGGAGTTCAATGCGCGGTTCGGCGACCCGGAAACCCAAGCCATCCTGCCTCGACTGGCCAGCGACCTTGGCGATCTACTGTGGGCATCGGCCGTCGGTTCGGTCAGGGACGTCGAGGTGGCCTGGCACGACCATGCGGTCGTGACGGTCGTCCTGGCCAGTGGGGGGTACCCGGGGGCCTATCCGACGGGCATCCCGATTCACGGGGTCGCTGACGCGGAGGCCGTGGCCGACGGTGTCGCCGTGTTCCACGCAGGAACCGCCCGCGACGCCGACGGCCGCCTGGTGACCAGTGGTGGCCGCGTGATGGGCGTCACCGCGACGGGTGCCGACGTGGCCGCCGCGCGGTCGACGGCGTACGCCGCCGCCGACCGGATCTCCTTCCAGGGGCTGCAGCGGCGCAGCGACATCGCCGCCGCGATCTGACGCGGACCTGGGCAGATCCCGGAGGCACCCTGTCGGAACGCCGTTATCGTTTGTGCCCCGGCGGATCGCCGGCGAACGGCTAGCGTCTCCGCCGCCATCCAGAACTGAGGAGCGCACCGTGAGCACGCCTGTGGTCGGCATCGTGATGGGGTCCAAGACGGACCTACCCGTGATGGAGAAGGCTTCGTCCCAACTCGAGGACTTCCAGATCTCGCACACCCTGGACGTGATGTCCGCGCACCGCAATCCGGCCAAGGTCAGTGCCTGGGCATCGAGTGCGGGCGACAGTGGCTACAAGGTGCTGATTGCCGGCGCCGGACGTGCCGCCCACCTCCCGGGTGTCGTCGCGGCACACACGTCGCTGCCGGTCATCGGCGTGCCGTGCCTGTCGGACCACCTGGGTGGGGCCGACGCGCTGTACTCGATCGTGCAGATGCCCCCCGGCGTGCCGGTGGCGACGGTAGGGATCGACAGCGCGAAGAACGCCGCGATCCTGGCAGCACAGATCCTCGCGCTGTCGGACCCGGATCTGGCCGAGCGGCTGGCTGCGTTCCGGGCCGAGCAGGCTGACAAGGGCATGGAACACCGCGACATCCCCGCCTCCGGTGACCAGCCGTCCGGATTCGGGTTTCAGGCGTAGTCCGTTCCAGAAGACGGCTGGGTCGTTCCGCCGGTTCAGTCGTCGTGGTCACAGGCCCTCGGCCAGCATCGCGGCCACGGTCCCGCCGAGCTCCGTGCACGCGTCCAGGTCGTCACGTTCCGGTGCGCCCATGACCGTGACGGGTGCCGTCGCGGTTCGCCATCCGAGCGCCCCGGTGATCTGCTCGACCGAGGTCACCGCGCCGACCGTGTCCTGGTTGCCGTGCACGTACAACCCGTAGGGCCGCGCCTGGGTGGCGTCGAGGCAGGGGTAGTAGACGCGGTCGAAGAAATGCTTGAGAGCGCCCGACATATACCCGATGTTCGCGGGCGTCCCCAGCAGGTAGCCGTCGGCCTCCAACACCTCCACCTCGGAGCAGATCAGGGCGGGACGAACCACGACTTCGACGCCTTCGATGGCATCGTGACGTGCGCCGGCCAACACCGCCTCCAGCATCTCCTGGGTCGCGGGCGACGGCGTGTGGTGGATGAGCAAGAGTCTCGGCATGCCGATGATGCTGACGGCGTTCCGCGCGAACCGCAACCCGCGGACGGGCCGCGCCCGCCCAGCTGGGCGAGGTCAGCACCGTGCGCTGAGCGTTGCAGCAGGTGCTGAGGGGTGTACCGGGTGTTGAGGCGCGTGAGCCGTGGGCCACGCAACGGCTGCTCAGGGGTGCAGTGGCTGCTCAGGGGTGCAGACCCGCAACCGACGCGAGCCGGCGCATCCCAGGCGAGCCGGTGGAACCGACGCGAGCCGGCGCCTCGGCGCCTCCGTGAGCAGCGGGAGGGCCTCAGCCGGGATCGACCGACGGGTTGGCCGCCGCACCCGGGTCTGCCAGACCGACCCAGCGATGGCCGCCGTCGGCGGTTCGCTCACGCTTCCAGATGGGTGTGCGGTCCTTGACGCGCTCCAGTGCATCTCGGCACGCATCGAAGGCCGGCGCTCGATGCGCGGCGGCGCAGACGATCAGGATCGTGTGGTCACCCACCTCCAGGTCGCCGACGGCATGGACCAAGGCGATGCCGCGGACGTGCGGGTGGTCCTCCAGAACTTCCACGGCTAGGTCGGCCAGGACCTTCTCGGCCATCTCCGGGTAGGCGGAGTAGTCCAGGCCGACGACGTCATCGATGTCCGGGGCATGGTCACGAACCGTGCCGAGGAAGATCGCGGTGCCGCCCACGTCGGGGCCCGCGACGGCCGCAAGTGCTGCCCCCACGTCGATCGGTGGCGACACCAGGCCGGTGAGTGTCGGGACGCTGTCGCGCGCGTCCGGTCCGGATCCCCCGGCGACCGGGGGAAGGAGTGCCACCTCGGCGTCGGGCGGAATCCGCCGGTCGTCGGCGGCCACCTCGAGGTCGACGGCGATCTTGACACCACCGAGCAATGGTGCGAGGGGCGGATGCTGGTCAGCGATTGCAGCGCGCAGGTCGGCCACGGTGGCATCAGGATCGAGGTCGACCTCGATCCGTGAGGCTCGTGCGCGTTCCGTCAATCCGCCGAACAATCGGACCTGGACCTGCATGGCGTGCCCTCGTGGTCGGCTCCGCGGCGAGCGTCCAACGCCAGGACGCTGGACCCCAGGCTACTTGGGACAGGTACCATGCTCGGCGATGGAGATGCAGACCGCTGGTGGGAAGCTGGTCGACCGCCTCGGGCGGCCGATCGAAGATCTGCGCGTGTCGCTGACCGACCGGTGCAACCTGCGGTGCACCTACTGCATGCCGCGCGAGATGTTCGGGTCCGACCACGTCTTCCTGCCGCGGCACGAACTCTTGAGCTTCGAGGAACTGTTCCGCGTGCTGGCGGCGTTCGTGGATTTGGGAGTCACCAAACTGCGGCTCACGGGCGGCGAGCCTCTGCTGCGCAAGGACCTGCCGGACCTGATCGCGTTGCTGTCGCCGTTGGAGGGCCTGGAGGACATCGCCCTGACCACCAACGGGATCCTGCTGCCGAGGATCGCCGACCAGTTGGCGGCGGCGGGACTCAAGCGGGTGACCATCAGCCTGGATGCGTTGGACGACGAGACGTTCCGGCAGACGGCGGACACGCCGCTGTCGGTACAGGCGGTGCTCGAGGGTGTGGATGCGGCGATCGCGGCGGGATTGCAGCCGGTCAAGGTCAACGCGGTCATGCAGCGCGGGGTGAACGATCATCAGATCGAGGATCTGGCGGGGTGGGCACGCGACACCGGCGTGACCCTGCGCTTCATCGAGTTCATGGACGTCGGCACCACCAACGGCTGGATCCGCGAACGGGTCGTCCCCGCTGCCGAGATCCACGAGCGCATCAACGCCCGGTGGCCGGTCGAGCCGGTCGGCAAGGCGGCCCACAGCGGCGTGGACGCGGACGTCACCGATCTGTCCGCGGCGGCTCGCAGCGAGGTCGCCGAGCGGTACCGCTACCTCGATGGAGCTGGAGAGGTCGGCATCGTGGCCAGCGTGACCCGACCGTTCTGCCGGACCTGTGTGCGGGCGCGCCTGTCGGCCATCGGCGAGTTGTACACGTGCCTGTTCGCAGGCAAGGGACACGACCTGCGAGCCGTCATCCGTGGTGGGGCGACCGACGCGGAGTTGCGCGACGCCATCCGAGCCGTGTGGAGCGCCCGCACCGACCGGGCCTCCGAGTTGCGAGCCGAGGGCGGCCTGACCGG
>JBDNIX010000466.1:0-11446 GCA_041688045.1 Nitriliruptoraceae bacterium | reverse complement strand
GCGAGGTGCACGACCGCATCGATGTCGTGGTCGCGCAGCAGGTCGGGCAGGTCGATCCCACGGAGGTCCGCGGTCACGTAGGTGACGCCCTGGACGGGCGCCGCCGGTGCACGAAGGTCGACGGACACGAGCGGTCCTCCGGAACCGCCGCGGGCGGCAGTCAGTGCCTGCAGGGCCAGGGCGCCGAGGTACCCCGACCCTCCGGTGACCAGCACGCCGTTGGTGGAGGTCATGCGTCAGCGAGAGGTTCGGGGGTCAGGACGGGCGGCGGGCGTCGCGACCACACGGCGGCGATCGCCAGGCCGGCGACCAGATGCCAGATGCCCCACCACGCCGCGATCAACGCCATGCCGCCCAGTCCGTCGAAGAAGCCGAACACGACGACCAGCGCCAACGCGGAGTTCTGGATTCCGACCTCGATGCTGACGGCACGGCGATCTCGTTCCGGGAGCTTGAGGGCTGCCGCGGCTCCGTAGCCGAGTGCGAGCGCCACCGCGTTGTGAAGGAACACGGCCACGGCAACGACGCCGATCAGAGCGGTGAAATGCTCGATGTTGCTGGCGAATGCGATCGCGACAAAGGCCGCGAAGAACACGATGGAGACGATCCGCATCGGCCGGTGCAGCCTTGCGGCCAGCCCGGGACGCCGCAGCCGCAGCAGCACGCCGGCGGACACGGGAACGACCAGCAGCAGACCGATCGTGACGGCCAGGTCGATGGGGTCCAGCGCGATCGAGCGCAGCACCGCGCGGGTGCCCGGATCCAGCGACCCCCAGAACGCGAAGTTGGCCGGTGTCGCGACGACGGCCGCCAGCGTCGCCACGCCGGTCATGCCGATCGACAGACCGGTGTTGCCCTTGGCCAGATGGGTCACGATGTTGGAGATGTTGCCGCCTGGGCAGCTGCCGACGAGGATCATCCCGAGCGCGATCGACGGCGCCGGATCCAGCACGCGGGTCAGGGCGAACGTCGCGGCAGGCAGCAGCAGGAACTGCGAGACCAAGCCGACGAGTGGTGCACGCGGCTGGACGAACACGGCCTTCAGATCCACCAGCCGGACGTCCAGCGCGATGCCGAACATGATCAGGCCGATCACGACGTTCAGCACCAGCAGACTGGCCGGATCGAAGTTGAGCTGGATCTCATCGATCGCCTGCACGGCCAGCATCGTCATCCGGCCGGCTCCTCGTGCATGGCCTTGAAGGTGCGTAATGCCGGCGCCCACAGATGCGCCCCTGCATCGACGTCAACGTGAACGACGGATGGGCCAGCGACGTCGAGGCAACGCTCGAGCGCCGGGCGCAGGTCGTCGGGGCGGGTCACGTGTTCGCCGTGCGCGCCCATCGATCGGGCCAGATCGTCGAACCGGATCTCGCCGAAGTCGGCGTACGTGGTGTCGCCCGGGGGCAGCGGCTTGTCGAGGAGCAGCCGGCGGGCCACCGTCTTGAGGGGCTTGGCGGCGATCGACTGACTCATCTTCACCATGCCCCAGGCTCGGTCGGCGAACACGATCCAGGTGACTTTCAGCCCGTGGCGTACGGCGGTCTCAACCTCCTGGGGATGCATCCCGAAGGCGCCGTCACCGATCAGGCAACAGACAGCCCGATCGGGTTCGGCCACCTTCGCGCCCAAGGGCTGGGCCATCCCGGCCCCGAGCATCCCGAACTTGAAGGTGGAGAGCATCGACCGGGGCGAACGGACCTGCAGGTAGAACTGGCTCCACACGGCGGTGTTCCCGCCATCGGCGACCCAGATGGTGTCGTCGGGGAAGACGTCCTGCGCGGTGGTCGGGATCCGCGCCGGATGGACGGGGCCGTCCCGGTCCTTGGCCTCCAGCGCCTTGTCCAGCTTCTTTCGGTCGGCGATCCGCGCCGCCCCGATATCGTCGAGCCAGCCCTGGCGCGTAGCCGCATGCGGGGAAGGTTCCGTGCCGGAGAGCACGTCCAGCACGGCCCGGAGCGTGGCGCCGACGTCGGCGTGCACGGCCAACTTCAGGGGGCGGTTGGCACCCAGCACGGCCTCGTCGATGTCGACCTGTACGGTGGCTGCGGCATCGGGACGGGCCCAATTGGGCGCCTTGCCCCACCAGTCCGTCTCGCCCAACCGCGACCCCAGCACCAGGATCAGATCCGTGTCGTTGCGGACCCGGTCGACCAGGTCGACATGCAGCATCGGTACGGCATGACGCGTGCGCTCGTCCATCACACTGCGTGCGGCCCAGCTGGTGGTCACCGGTGCGTCCAACCGCTCCGCGAGTCGCGCCAGATCGGTCTCCGCACCGGCGTGCACCACGCCCGAGCCGGCGTGCAGCAACGGCCGCTGCGCCCCGGTCAGCAGGTCGACCAGCGCCCGGACCTGGGCGGGATCGGGAAGTATGGGGACCACGGAACGGTAGGTGGACGGGGCCCATAGCTTGCCCTCCACCTCGTGGCTGCCGTTGATCAGGTCTTCAGGCACGTCGAGGTGGACGACTCCCGGCCGTCCCGACCACACGGCCCGGAGCGCGTGGCGCAGCAGTTCGGGTATGCGCTCGGCGGATGGCACGTGCCCCGACCACTTGGTCATGGGTGTAGTCACCGCGGTTTGATCGAAGTACTGGTAGGTGCCGCCACGGTCGGGGGAGCCGATGCCGGTCCGCCGCGACGACGTGACGAGCAGGACCCGGTTGCCCTCGCCCTGCTCCACGGCGACGCCGGGCAGAACATTGGCCACGCCCGGACCGTTGCTGGCCATCACGACGCCCAGTTTGCCGGTCGTCCGTGCGTAGGCGCCGGCCATGTGTGCCGCCGACGTCTCGTGGCGCGGCGAGATCAGGGCGATGCCGGCATCGGCCAGGCTCGCATACAACCCGTAGTAGGTGCCGTCGATGATGCCGAACATGCGCTCGACACCCTCCGCCGCCAACATTCGCGCAATGATCGCGCCACCCGTGAGCTCGCCCATGTGCTCTCCCTCGACGCCCGTGGCCTACTCCCGCCCCCTTGGTACCTGCTGTCTGTACCGGTTGGCGACCAAACCCTACGGGATGCCGTGCGGCTGCTGCGTGGGATTGATCAGCCGGCTTCGACGCCGCGGAGGAGCGCTGCCACGGCACGGTCCACGTCGCCCTCCGTCGTGGCGTGGTCGGAAACCGATATCCGCATCATGCGTTCGCCGCGCCAGGTGGTACCGCTGAAGAATGCGGTGCCATCGCGCTGTATCCGTCCGATGACCGCGTCGTTCCAGGCGTCGGATGTCCATCCCGGCGGCGGTGACCAGCGGACCAGCACCTGGTTGAAGGCCACCTCGTTGACGATGTCGGCACGCCCGCTGGCGGCCAATTGGTCGGCGAACCTGCGGGCCAGTGCCGTGGTTCGCTCCACGAGGTCGATGACACCGGTCCGGCCAAGGGCCGACAGCGTGGCATAGACGCCCAGGCCTCGGGCGCGGCGGGAGAACTCCGGGTTCCAGTCCAGCGGTTCACGGACGTGGTCCTCGTCCTGCACCAGGTAGGTGGCGTGCACGCTCATCGCCGCGCGGTGGGCGTCGGTGTGGCGCGTGATGGCGATGCCGCAGTCGTAGGCAACGTTGAGCAATTTGTGGGCGTCGGTGGACCAGGAGTCCAGGCGGTCGAGCCCCGACGTTCGGGCCGCCTGGTTCGGGACGGCGGCTGCCAGCAGACCGACCGCACCGTCGACGTGCACCCAACTCGGATGGCCACGATCGCGGTGGGCGGCGACGGCGTCGGCGACACCGTCGAAGTCGTCGAAGGCGCCCGTGTTCACGTTCCCCGCCTCGACGCAAACGATGGTGGGGCCTGTGAGTTCCCGGAGGACGCGTTCGAGGTCGGCGACCACGATCCGGTCCTGGTCATCGCAGGCGACCTCGGTCGCACAGCGATCGCCCAGTCCCAGGTAGCGCAGGGCGCGGGGGATGGTGACGTGCGTCCCGGTCTTGACCACGACGTTCAGCCGAGGAGCACCCGGCAGCCCGTCGGCCTCGACGTCCCACCCGGCAGCTCGCAGCACATGGTCCCGCGCCGCCGCGAGGCAGGTGAAGCTGGCCATCTGTCCGCCGGTGACGAAACCGACCGCGCTGCCGTCCGGGAGGCCGAGCAGTTCCAAGACCCAACGGGCGGCCACCTCCTCGGCGATGGCGACGCCGGGTGTGAGAGCGAACAGCCCGACGTTCTGATCCCACGTCGCGGCCAGGAGTTCCGCCCCGTAGGCCGCAGGATGCAGGCCACCGACCACGAACCCGAAATACCGACCGGAGGCGTGTGCGGTGACGAACGGCTCCAGGTCACCAGCCAGCTGCGTGACCACCTCGACCGCATCTGTCGTGTGGTCGGGCAACGGACGATCGATGACCGCGCGGACGGCCTCGGGGGTCGTGTCGGGCCAGACCCGCCGCTCGGGAAAGGACGCAAGGTAGGCGTGCACGGGTTCCGATACGGCGTCGAAGACCCTTTCCAGGGGAGTGTCCGCCACGCGGTCTCCTCTCACGCGGCCAGAACGTCCTCAACGACGGACGCCGCGAGCTCCAGAAAGTCCTGCTCGTGTTCTGGCGCGAACGCCATCGTGACCACCAGGTTCACGACCTGCATGTCCGTGTCCGTGGCCGCCCGCCCGTCCGGAATGCCCATCGCGGTTCTCCCTGTTCGGGGTAGCCCGGATCAGGCCATCCGCCGGATCCCGGACGCACGACAGCAGACGCCCTCGGGGGTGTCAACACCTCTCCGCGCGCCTGGGTTGTCAGCGGTGCAGCGGGTGCTGAGCGGTGCAATGGGTTGTCAGGGATGCTCTCGCGCACCTGTCACCGCCCCGTGCTCCCGGCTGAGTCCAGCCGGGTCCACCGTCTTCGGACCACCCCGCGCACTCCGCTGCTCCCTGATCGCTGTTTCCTGCAGACTGGGAAATCCTGAAGCTGACACAAACCAAAGCTCGATGGCCCGACGTCGAGGACATACTGTCCATGAGCGACTCGCCCCGAACGATGGGGGCGCCGTTCGCCGGCCCGTCGTCGTGATCCTGCTGCGGACCATGCACGCCCACCGGTCCGACCGAGACGGCCATGCACGACGGCGTGGTCGTGGACAATCACCCAGCTGGCCCCAACGACACCCGTACCAACCCGACGCACTGACCATCACTTCGAAAGGGCAACACCATGGGCATCATCGCGTTTCTCATTCTCGGACTCCTGGCCGGTGCAATCGCCAAGGCCGTGCTCCCCGGCGACGACCCGGGAGGCATCATCGTCACCATGGTCGTCGGCGTGGTCGGCGCGCTGCTCGGAGGCTTCCTCGCCGGGCTGATCTTCGACGCCAACCCCGTCGACGAGTTCTTCAGCCTCTCGACCTGGCTCGCGGCGATCATCGGATCGATCGTCCTGCTGCTGATCTATCGGATGGTGACGGGGAACCGCCGTACCACACGTTGAAGCCCGGCCACGCGCTGAAGAAGCCAGAGGCGGGCGCGCCGGGCTCCTCGATCCGATAGATCTGAGGATCAATCCGGCGCACCTGCGCGCGAGCACGCGAGAACCCGGGGACGCCCTTGCCGTCGATCGGTAACCATCGACGTGGGTCGGGCACCATCGACGCGGACCGATAAGTTTGCGATGATCCGCTCGTCTACCTACGGACGGGCCGTGTCGATCTCCCGTACATCCTGGCCGGGACCTGTCGTGGCGTGCGAGAATCGCAGGATCGTGGAGGGTCGACGCATGAGCGGTGTGCGGGTGTTGGTCGGAACGCGCAAAGGTGCGTTCATACTCACGGCGGACTGACACCGTGAAAGCTGGGACGTCGCCGGGCCACTGTTCGGTGGCTGGGAGATCTACCACGTCAACAGATCGCCGGCAGATCCGGATCGTCTGTACGCGTCGCAGTCCAACGGGTGGTTCGGCCAGATCATCCAGCGGTCGGACGACGGTGGTGGTACCTGGGAGCCCGTCGGCAATGACTTCTCCTATGACGGGGAACCGGGCACGCATCTGTTCTACGACGGATCGTCGAAGCCGTGGACGTTCAACCGGGTATGGCACCTGGCTCCGTCAGCGGATGACCCGGACGCGCTGCACGCGGGGGCCGAGGATGCGGCGCTCTTCCGCAGCGTCGACGGGGGTACGACCTGGACCGAACTCCCCGGTCTGAGGCAGCATCAGTCGGCGGAGCGGTGGGCACCCGGGGCCGGGGGCCTGTGCCTGCACACCATCCTGCCCCATCCGGACAACCCGTCCAGCATGCTGGCAGCCATCTCGTCCGCCGGCGTCCTGGCGACCGAGGACGGTGGCCAGACCTGGGAGACGGCCACCAAGGGCCTGCGCTCCGGAGCCGGAGGCCGAGGTCGGCCACTGCGTCCACAAGCTGGCCAGGCACCCGGTGCAGCCGGACGTCGTGTTCATGCAGAAGCACTGGGATGTGATGCGCAGTGATGACGGCGGTCGGTCCTGGCGGGAGATCAGCGGCAACCTGCCGACGGACTTTCGGTTTCGCCATCGACGTCCATGCCCAGGAGCCCGACACCATCTACGTCGTTCCTATCACCAGTGATGAACTGCACTACCCGCCGGAGGGGAAGCTGCGCGTGTACCGCAGTCGTTCGGGCGGCAACGAGTGGGAGCCCCTGACCAGGGGCCTGCCGCAGGAGCATTGCTACGTCAACGTTCTCCGCGACGCGATGGCGACGGATCAGATGGATCCGTGTGGCGTGTACTTCGGCACGACCGGCGGGCAGGTGTATGCCTCGCCCGATGGCGGCGACCGATGGCTCCCCATCGTCCGTGACCTGCCGGCGGTGCTGTCCGTCGAGGTCCAGACGCTGCCATGACAGCCGCTGACCCCGCCTCATGTCAGGAGACCACCCGCATCCGCGTTGCTCTTCCCCACCAGCTGCGCAACCTCGCCCGCGTCACCGGCGACATCGACATCGAGGTGGAGCCTCCCGTCACCGTCGACGCCGTGCTCAGCGCACTCGAAGACGGCTACCCGACGCTTGTTGGCACCATCCGCGACCGCGAGTCCAAACAGCGACGAGCCATGATTCGTATCTATGCGGCCGGCGACGACTTCTCGGACGCGCCGCCGGAGACGCCGATCCCGGAGGCGGTACGCGACGGATCGGAACCCATGCGGCTGGTGGGAGCCATTGCGGGCGGCTGATGGTCGCGTCAGCCGCCCGGCGCGTGGGCGGGCTCACCGTGTCGCCAGCCGGGCGATTACCGTGAGCGGCCCGACCCGTGACAAAACCATGGCGGAAACACCACCCTCGGCTGGACGTGAAGCCCTGCGTGACTATGCACCCAAGCTGATCGGATTGACCGACGAGGTTCTGTTCGCCGACGTGTGGGAGCGGCCTGAACTCAGCAAGCGGGATCGCAGCCTGATCACCGTGGCGGCGCTCGTCGCGCTCGGACGCCGCGAGCAACTCCCCGGACACCTGCGGCGTGCCCGCGACAACGGTCTCACCGAAGAGGAGCTCATCGAGGTGGTGACGCACCTGGCCTTCTACGCGGGTTGGCCGACCTCCATGACTGCAGCTCTGATCGCCAAGGACGTGTTCGCCGACACGGTGACAGGGCCATCGTGACCCGCACAATGTCATTCCGGGGTGCGGCCGAACCTGATTCAGCGGACTGAGCGTCACGCTGCCTGCCGTCATCGGCCAGCAGCGCACCGCCGAACTGCCCTACACCGGGCGGCGCGTGTCGGCGGAGGATGCAGCCACCATGGGGCTCGTCGACCGGCTCGTCGACCCAGGTGAGCGACGCCACGTGGCGACAGAGTTGGCCGCCGGGATCGCGGGTTCGGCTCCTCTGACCGCCCGTTCCATCCGCGCGACGCTGCGCGGTGACCTCGTTGAACGGTTCCGGTCGGCGCTCCGTCGTGAAGAAGCCGAGCAGGTGCGGCTACGGAAGACGGCGGATCACCGCGAGGGCGTCGCCGCGATCAAGCAACGGCGCGATCCGCGTTTCGAGGGGCGCTGAGCCACCTGGACCGGCACGGCTCGCTGCATCGCGTTCCCGGTCTACTCGGAGACGACCGGGTTCTCGAGTCGGCCGATCCCCTGGATCTCGACGGTCACCGTATCGCCGGGCTGCAGGAAAACCTGTGGATCGCGCGCGAACCCCACTCCGCCGGGCGTGCCCGTCGCGATGATGTCGCCGGACTCCAGGGTGACGGTCTGCGAGATGAAGTGGATGATGTGGGGGATGCCGAAGATCAACTGCTCGGTGTTGGAGTCCTGCAGGAGCTCTCCGTTCAGGCGCAAACTGATGGCGAGGTTTCCCGCGTCCGTCAGTTCGTCGGCGGTGACCATCCAGGGGCCCACCGGCGCATGGGTGTCACCCATCTTGCCGCGAAGCCACTGCCGATCGGCGAACTGCAGGTCGCGCGCCGAGATGTCGTTGAACGCCATGTAGCCCGCCACGTGGTCGAGGGCTCGTGCCTCCTCGATGAAGCGGCCCCCGCGACCGATCACGACGGCGAGTTCGGCCTCGTAGTCGAGTTGTTCCGTGGTGCGGGGTAGGGCGATGGCTGCGCCGTGACCGATCAAACTGGGGCTGTACTTCCCGAACAGGATCGGGTTGCGCGGCAGCTTCGCGCCCTGCTCCTCGGCGTGGTCGCGATAGTTGAGTCCGACGCACAGGATCTTCCGGGGGCGGCGGATCGGCGGTAGCAAGGTGACCTCGGCCAGCGGCACGTGCAGCGGCTCGTTCCACGCCCCACCCGATGCGGCATCGGTGTCCGCCCGCTCCACCGCCCAGTCGAAGGCCGCCCGGGCCGCGTCCATCGAACGTCGCCCACCCTGGAGCAGCTCACCGAGATCGTCGGGGACCAGCGCGCGGATCAGGGCCTCACTGGCGCAGTCGTCGCCCGTGGCCCGCAGCATGGCCTGATGGGCCACGCCGAGGTCGATCACGCGGTCCTGCCACACCGCGCCGGTGCGGGGCGGGTGCTGGTTGGTGAAGGTCACGAGTCGCATGGACGGTCCTGTTCGTCGGGGTTGGCGGCGCCGTTCGGGTGATCATGGCGCCTTGCTACCGTCTTCGCACCGTCGCCGCCCACGAACCCTGCGGGCGCGGCGAGCGGTTCGATCGGTGATACACCGATCGCCGCCGACGGCAAAGGGGTAGCGATGGCACAGCAGGTCCGCGGAGTGGTGGCTCCCGGCAAGGGACAACCCGTTCAGGTCGAGACGATCACGATTCCGGACCCAGGTCCCGGTGAGGTCGTCGTCGACGTTCAGGCGTGTGGCGTGTGTCACACCGACCTGCACTACCGGGAAGGTGGCATCAACGACGATTTCCCCTTTCTGCTGGGGCACGAAGCTGCGGGACTGGTCGAGACCGTTGGTGACGGTGTCACCGACGTGGCTCCCGGCGACTTCGTGGTTCTGAACTGGCGGGCGGTCTGTGGCGTCTGTCGGGCGTGCGCAAAGGGCCAGCCGCAGTACTGCTTCGACACGTTCAACGCGACCCAGTCGATGACACGGGCGGACGGCACGCCGCTGTCGCCGGCGCTCGGCATCGGTGCGTTCGCCGACAAGACCCTCGTCCACGCGGGCCAGTGCACGAAGGTGGATCCGGACGCCTCCGCGGCCGCGGTCGGTCTGCTCGGATGTGGCGTGATGGCGGGTCTCGGAGCCGCCATGAACACCGGTGGCGTCGGTCGCGGGGACAGCGTTGCGGTCATCGGGTGCGGCGGGGTCGGCAGTGCCGCTGTCGCCGGTGCCAGGTTGGCCGGTGCCACGACGATCATCGCCATCGACCTCGACCCTCGGAAGCTCGAGTGGGCCCGCAGCATCGGAGCGACGCACACCCTTGACGCGCGGGAGGGCGAGGTCGTCGAGACGATCCAACGTCTGACCGGCGGGTTCGGAGCGGACGTCGTCATCGACGCGGTCGGCCGGCCGGAGACGTTCACCCAGGCGTTCTACGCGCGCGACCTGGCGGGAACGGTGGTGCTCGTTGGCGTCCCCACTCCGGACATGACCCTGGAGTTGCCGTTGATCGACGTCTTCGCCCGTGGCGGCGCGGTCAAGTCGTCCTGGTACGGCGACTGCCTGCCGTCGCGAGACTTCCCGATGCTGGTCGATCTGTACCAACAGGGGCGTCTGGACCTCGATGCCTTCGTGTCGGAGACGATCGGACTGGACGACGTCGAGTCCGCGTTCGACAAGATGCACGGCGGCGACGTCCTGCGTTCGGTGGTCGTGTGGTGAGCGCCAGGATCGAGCATCTGATCACCTCCGGGACGTTCAGCCTCGATGGGGGAACCTGGGAGGTCGACAACAACGTCTGGATCGTCGGCGACGACACCGAGGTGGTGGTCATCGATGCCCCGCACGATGCGGACGCCATCGTGGACGCGGTCGGCGACCGCACGGTGGTCGCCATCGCCTGCACGCATGCCCACGACGACCACGTCCGGGTCGCGCCAGATCTTGCGGAACGCACGGGCGCGCCGATCCTGCTGCACGACGACGACCTGCCCGTGTGGGCGTTGACCCATCCCGATCGCCGGCCGGACGGCTCGCTCCGCGACGGCGACAGCATCGAGGTGGCCGGTATCAGCCTGCGCGTCCTGCACACGCCGGGGCACGCTCCTGGCGCCGTGTGCTTCCACGCCCCGGACCTTGGCGCCGTCTTCTCCGGGGACACGCTGTTCGCCGGTGGCCCCGGCGCGACCGGCCGATCGTTCTCCGACTTCCCGACCATCATTGCGTCGATCCGTGACCGGTTGTTCAGACTCCCTCCGGACACCGTTGTGCACACCGGGCACGGGGACACGACCACGATCGGTGCCGAAGCCCCCCACCTGCGCGAGTGGCTCGACCGTGGTCACTGACAGGGGCCGGCCCGATGCTCCGCTTCGGGTGGGGATCATCGGGCCGATCTCCTGGCGCACGCCACCCCGGCACTACGGACCCTGGGAACTGTTCGTGTCGTTGCTGACCGAGGGCCTGGTCGCCCGTGGCGTCGACGTGACGCTGTTTGCGACCGCGGATTCCGTGACGGACGCCAGGCTCGTCGCCGTGGCACCCACCGGGTACTCCGAAGACCCTTCGCTGGATGCCAAGGTGGATGAGTCGATGCACGCCGCCGCCGCATTCGAACGCGCCGGCGAGTTCGATCTGTTGCACAACAGTGCGGACTTCGTGCCCCTGACCTATACGCGCCTGGTCGACATCCCCGTGGTCACGACCATCCACGGGTTCGGGTCCGACGCGACCCTGCCCGCCTATCAGGAGTATGCGGATCGCGTCGCCTACGTGGCGATCAGCGATGCGGACCGGCATCCCGCGTTGGAGTACGTCGCCAGGATCCGCCACGGGATCGACGTTGCTTCGTTCGACCTGCACCGGACGCCGGGAGACCATCTGGTCTTCTTCGGTCGCATCCAGCCGGACAAGGGAACGGCCAGGGCCATCGAGGTTGCCGCGCGGTCCGGGCTCCCGCTGGT
>JBDNIX010000465.1:0-8718 GCA_041688045.1 Nitriliruptoraceae bacterium | reverse complement strand
CCACAACGCGAACTCGAACTGCAACTGCCGTGGATCCTTACCAACGATCAGCTTGTACAGCCGCGCGATCTGCGGACCCTTCATCTTGGGTGGGCGCCCCGGCACAGGCTTGGCCTTCAACGCCTCCTCGCCACCCTCACGATACTTCGCAAGCCAGCCGTACACCGTGGACTTGCGCATCCCGATCGCATCCGCCACCGCCACCGGATGCGCACCCGACTCGATCTGGCGGACCGCCCGCACACGCAGCGCTTCCAGGGTCTGGTGATCGAGCTTACGGCCATCGTTATCGCGCATGACCGCATACAAGCAGAACCAACCCCAAAAGTCCACCTACTTTTGAACCGATTAGTAAGTGGACCGCTGTACTGTGCCCAAAATGTAGTGGTCCAGAGTCGCCCGTGGACCTCCCCCCGCTATGCGCAGCTCCGCATAGGGGGGAAGTCCACCCGGGACCCAAGTGCTTGCGGTTGGTCCGTTTGGATAGAGAGCCCGGAGCTATCAAACGTCGCTGACCTGTGAAGTTCGCTGATCATTGCCGCTGCCCTTCCCGAGGTGCTCCGAGCATCATCGCAATCAGTGTCGCGTAGGCGGTGATCGGACCTGCGATGAGCTCTGCGGTCGCTGCTACCGTGAGCGTGCGGAACCTCATGCTGCCTCCTTGTCTACCCTGTCCTGTCGGGGCACTGGGGAGGCAGCTACGGGGTCAGCCCAGCTGCGCGTAGGCCGCAATGGCACGGTCGAGTACGCCCTGGACCGAGCCGTAGTAGCGGGTCATCAGCATCTTCTCGGTGTGGCCCAGCAACGCCGCAGCGTCAGAGACCGGCAACTTCAGCGTGTCCAGGTGGTGGACGGCTGCCCGGTGACGGAGGTCGTGCCAGTGCCACCGCCATCCTCCGGTGCGCTTCGTCGGCCACCGCAGGTTGACGTCCGCGTCTCCCTGCGTGCGGTCGAACGCCTTCCGGGTGACGTCTCGGCCGAACAGCGACTTCGTGTGGATGCCGCCAGCAGGCGCAGGGAAGAGAAGCGAGCAGTGCGGGTCAACGCAGTCGGGGCACGGTGGAGCGACCAGTCCGGTGACCTCTTCGACACGACGTTCGAGGCGTTTGACCATCCACGGCGGCACAACCGCGGTGCGGACCTTCTCGGTTTTGGGGCGCTTCAGCAGCACACCAGGTTGCGACGGCCAGACCGCGGATTCCTCGGTCAGCCACAGCAGCTCTCCTGGGGTCTCGTCCAGCTTGCGTGTCTGCTCGGCATCGAAGTCGGCCGCCTGCTCGATGTACTGCCAGTTGACCTGCAGCAACTGCCCGTCGACATGGCAGCATCGGAGCGCGAACGTCTCCCCCAGCCGCAGCCCAGGCCACGCTGCGACTTGGCCCTGCAGGCCGCGCCACCAGGTGCCGCCGTGACCGATGGTCTCGAGAGCAGAGATCAGACGACCCACGCGCGGCTCGTCGGGACGCATCCCTTCCGGGATGAACCCCACTTCGGTGCCTGCCTGGGTGACCTTGCGCCCAACGACGTCAGCTGCGCTCACCGGGAACGGGCCGGGCTCGAGCCACCGGTTCTTCGTCGCCCAGTTGTGCGCGTTCGACAGGGTCGCGCGCATCCGGTCCAGCGACCCGTAGAGGTCAGCGGCACGCATAGCGGCGAACACCGCCTGGTACACGGACCCGTCAACGTCGCCGCAACGGACATGCCCGATGGTCGGACGAACCCACTTGTTGACGACCCCGACAATCTGGCTGCGGTTGTTCGGTGACCATCCTGGATGCTGCGTCTCGTCGAGCCATGCGTCCAGCAGGTCGCTGTACGGCAGGTCGAGCCGGCCGGCGAGCTTCGCGCGGGTGCGGGAAACCAGCTGCCGGTCAATCTCTGCGGCGCGGGCGTGCGCAGCAGCTTCGTCGGTGCCGAGCGATTCCTCCCGATAGCCCTGTGGCCGTGATGCGTCGGGAATGCGGGCCCGCCAGTACGGACGGCTGGCGGTCGGGGGCGAGAGCCGCACCCCGTGCTCGTAGCGGATGGCAGCTTTGCGCTTGGTAGCCATCAGGCAGCCACCTTCTCGACAGCGGAGACGGCTGTGTCGAACTTGCCGGCGAGCGCGAGCGCCTGCGCCATAGTCAAGTTCGCGTAGACGAGCACGTCACCGGGGAAGTACAGGACTTTCCCGGCGGAGCGCACGACGGGGATGAGCTCCCCGCGGTCGCGCAGGTCACGCAGGTGACGGTCGGTACACCGCAGGAAGTCGGCGGTCTCACGCACGGTCCAGAGGCTGCTGAACCGGTCAGTCAGGGTGCGGTCAGCAGCTGCTTCGCTACCTCCGCCGCGTGGTTTCTTGTCCATGCGATCGACCGTGCGTGGTGCGATCTGGCCGACAGTCGTAGCCCAGTTCCGAGCCGTTCCGATGCGTTCCGCGCACACCTTGTTCGGGCAAAGTTAGGGCAAAGCAACGGCCCCGGATGTGGAATCCGGGGCCGTATGGGGGTGGGGCGTGCAGGAGTCGAACCTGCGACCTCTTGCGTGTCGAGCAAGCGCTCTAACCAACTGAGCTAACGCCCCGAACGAGCTCGATCTCCAAACATACCAGCACGCTGCGACCGCCTGTTCACAGGCATCCGCTTCGGAATCGTTCTCCCGTACCGACACCCACACGCTGGCGCCCGACCGACGGCGGTCCCACTCCCAGCTGATGAGCTTCGTCGAAGTCGTTGATCTCCAAGGCGCGACAATCTCCGGTCATCGCACCATCACCGAGGAACGATCGCGGTGTCTCCCGCCGCAACGCCTGCCCGAGGTAGCGCCGCTGTTCGCGCGCGATCGGCCGCCCGCACCGACGCGTACGGTGCACTGTCAGCCCCGTCCGGACGACGTGACCCACGTGCTCCGTTCGGCATCCGCGACGGAACGGGACATCCCGACCCCTCCGCTCGCGATCGCATCAGCCTGGCAACGTGCCGACCCTGACGGTCGGCAGCCCGTGGGACCACCGTGCCACGAACTCAACGCGCCAGGGGACGAACCCGTATCCTAACTGCTACCGCCTGAGCGCACGGCGTCTCAGCCCGCGGCAACCTCGACGAAGCAGGGCCTGCACGCATGCCTGCGACCGAGTCCAGACCGGGCGCCTGGATGGATCGCTGTAAGGGAGATGACTTTCGATGGCTGACACGCGGCCCGACGACCCTGGACTCGCCGATGCCTGGGACGTGCCGGTCCCGTACATGACGAGGACGCGTGAGTGGTACCTGGCCCTCGGCTACGACAATCCCTACGTCTGGGCACACCACGTGTGGGTGCCCTTCCAACCGCTCGCCCGACCGTTGCGTGCGTCCCGCGTCACGCTGGTGACGACATCGGCTCCCTGCCAACCGGGGCGTGGCGACCAGGGCCCGGGTGCCCCGTACAACGCCGCCGCGAAGTTCTACACGGTGTACACCGGCCGTACCGAACAGGACCACGATCTGCGCATCTCGCACGTCGCAATCGACCGAAAGCACACGACGGCCACGGACAGCAACACCTGGTTTCCGTTGCCGGCGCTCCGCACCGCCGTCGCCGACGGCCGTATCGGCGAACTCGCCGAGAACTTCTTTGGCACGCCGACCAATCGCAGCCAACGTCACACCAACGAGCGCGATGCCCCGGACATCCTGGCAGCCTGCCGTCGAGATGAGGTCGACGCGGTGGTCCTGGTCCCGAACTGCCCGGTCTGTCACCAGACCCTGAGCCTTGTCGCCCGACACCTCGAAGCCAACGGTGTCGCAACGGTAATCATGGGAGCCGCCAAGGACGTCGTGGAACACTGCGGCGTGCCCCGCTTCGTGTTCAGTGACTTCCCGCTCGGCAATGCGGCGGGCCGCCCGCACGATCCGGACTCGCAGGCGGCGACACTGGATCTCGCCCTGCGGGTGCTCGAGACCGCCGTGGCCCCTCGGACGACCGTGCAGAACCCATTGCGGTGGAGCGAGGACAGTTCGTGGAAGCTCGACTACCTCGATGCCACACGCCTCACCAAGGATGATCTGGCCAGAGAGCGGGCCGAGAACGACCGCAGCAAAGCGACCGCCCAGGCGGTGCGGGATGCCGCACTCGGCGCGACGGCGCCCAGCTGATGACCCAGGAACCCACCAACCCCCGGAGCCCCACCATGGATCCAACCGACCAGCTCGTGCACGTGCGTCAGACCGACCTCTCGTCCGACACCGCTCAGACCGGCGGTATGCAGAGGAAGGCGGCGATCACGGGAGGCCTCGGAGCGCGCAACATCTGGATGGGCACCACCGTCGTCGACCCGACGACCGCATCGGGGGCACACCATCATGGCCACTCAGAGACGGGCATCTACGTGGTCTCCGGCACGCCCGAGTTCCAGTACCGCCAGAACGGCGAGATCGTCGACATCGCCACCGAACCGGGCGATTTCGTCTACGTGCCGCCCTTCGTCCCCCACATCGAGACCAACCCGGGTGCCGAACCGGCGGTCGTGGTCATCGCACGGACGACACAGGAGGCCATCGCGGTCCCGCTCGACGAACTCTGAGCGCGCCGGCACATCCGCCTGGGCGGAGGGACCGGCCGCGATCGAACCCCGACCCTCGATGTCGTGCGGAGGTGCGCGAGGAGCCACGCGCGTCAACCCCGCCCCCGTGGGGCTTCCGTGCTAAGGCTCTGACCGGTGAACACGTCCTGTCCGGGGCCCCGTAGAGCTGTCTGTCGTCCGGATCAGGGCGCGGGGCTGGACTGGCCCAGACACGCCAGAACCCGCCGCTACAGGCGGGCGCAGCGGCGAAGCGCACCGAGGATGCAGACGACAAGCTAACGGGCTGGATTCAGGGAGTGCGCAGGAGATCATGCCGGGATGACAGGTACGTGAGCGCCGCCTCGTAGGAGTCGCAGCGAGGACCCGACGGATCGTGCACGGCCAACAGCAGCACCACCGCCGCGTCCCCGATGGTCGCCGCTTCGGGCAAGCCCAACACGTCGATCGCGTCTGCCGGTAACCCGTGCATCGATGTGGAGAGCTCACCGAGCACCGCTCGGGTCACCTCGATGTCTCCAGGATCTACGTCACCGCTGCCGCCGCTCCCACCGGCTTCCATGCGGCCTTTGAGCCACCTCAGGAACCGGCGCTCGTCGTCGTTGGGTGCCCCCGCGTCTTCCGATCCAGGCAGGGACCCCGGGGAGGCCACCGCGGACGACCAGTGGCGTGGGGCTTCGTCCGCCGCCTCGCTCCGTTCGAACAGCAGGTCATGGCCGATCGCCTCCAACTGCGCCGTCACCGCACCCAGTCGCGCCTGCCGGTGATCGCCGTCGGGCAGTCGCGCCCTCACGCCATCGAGTTGCGCTATCACGGACGACAGCGTGGTTGCGAGGCTTGCCCGATCCCGTGGGCCGTCCGCCGGCGGCCGCTCGATGGAGCCGTCCTGACGTCGGGACACGTTTGCTCCCGGACGCTCCATCCGCGTCGAACCTCGGCGTCTGCCGTCGTCTACAGGGGACATACGCCACCTCCGCCACCTCGGCCGTTGGGGCCTCAAGCGTCGGCGATGCATGGACGTGTGTCTAGGGCCGTTGGCCACCTACATGACGGAGATCACCCCGGGCTCCCCGCTCGGCCCGTGACCATGTCCGTGAGTTCGTCGCTGTGACCGGTCAGCACGACCAGTTCGTCGGCAGCGTGCAGAACGGTGTCGCCGGTCGGCACCAGCACCCGGCCATCCCGGCGGACGCTGGTGAGCACCGTGTTCCCGGGCCACTCGATGTCCCGGACCGCGGTGTCCACGAGGGGCGAGTCGGCGGCGACCACCACCTCGACGAACCTGACGCCGGTCAGGTCGCGCAGACGGCCGGCTTCAGCTCGTTGCTGGGATCCCAGGCTGCGCGAGATCCCCCGCTGATAGGCGCGAACGACGTCCGCCCGCCGCAACACGCCCAGCACACGCCGGTCGCCCGGGTCGATCACCGGAACACGGCCGACGTCGAGGCTGGCCATACGACGCACGGCCCGGAAGACATGGTCGGTCGGGGACACCGTGACGACGCGCCGGGTACAGATATCACCGGCTGTGTTCCCGGCGCGGTCCAGGTCCGAGGCGGCCACCACCCCGACCAACCGGTCGCGATCATCGACGACGATGTAGCCATGTGGCCCCCCGGTGCGGAACCGGTCGCCGAGTTGTTGAACGGGCAGATCCTCGTGGACCGTGGCGCCCTCGTCGGTCATGACTTCCTCGACCGTGACCAACTGCAGCACGTCCAGGTCGTCGGACTGCCCGTAGACCACGCCGCGCTTGCGCAGTTTCCAGAGGTAGATGGACTCCCACCCGCGGATCTCGGTGAGGAATATGGCGATGCCGACCGCGATCATCAGCGGCAGCACGAGGTCATAGCTACCGGTCAGTTCGAAGACGATGAGGATCGCGGTCAGCGGGGCGCGGGCGGTGGCAGCGAACACGGCCGCCATACCGACCAACGCGAACCCGCCGGGATCTGCGCTATCCGCGCCAATCAACTGGGTCGCGACGATGCCGAACGCTCCCCCGAGCGCGGCGCCGGTGAACAGGGTGGGGGCAAGCGTGCCGACGGCCGATCCCGACCCGACGGCCAGCGAGGTGGCCACGAGCTTGGCGATCAGCAGTCCGACGAGGACACCCGCCGCACTCCACTCCATGCCGAAACGGCCGTCGAGCATCGCCTGGATCGGTTGCTGCATGCCGTTGATGCCGGGGAGGTCGGACCCCTCGCCGAGCACCTCGGGGAACACCAGGGCGATCAATCCCACGCCGAGTCCACCTATCGCGACGCTGACGGGGATCCCGACCCGGCTGCCGATCTTGGCGAACGCAAGGTCCGAGAGCTCCTCACCGCGACGGAAACCCCACGCCACCAGCACAGCGGCCAACCCCACGCCGGCGTAGAGCAGGAGCTCGACGGGTTCACCCAGCCGCAGACCGGGTCGGGCCTGGAACAGCGGCAACCCCTCCCCGACCAGCTGGCGGGCGGTCACGGCGCTGACGACGGACGCGACCACGACCACCTGCAGCGATCCGGCCCGCCGGATTCCACCGAGAAGCAGTTCGATCGCGAACAGCATCCCGCCGATCGGCGCGTTGAACGTCGCGCCGATACCCGCCGCAGCGCCTGCGGCGACCAGCGACCGCGTGCGGTCCTCGTCCAGCGGCATGGCGCGGCCGACCACGGATCCGATCGCGCCACCGATCAGCACGATCGGACCCTCGCGCCCGCCGGAGGCGCCGGTTCCCAAGGCGATGCCGCTGGCGAGGGTGCCGGCCAACGGCACCCGTCGCCGGAGACGCCCACCATGCACGGCCAGCGATTCCATGGTCATCACCACACCGCCGCCGGCAGCTTCGGGTACCACCCGACTGACCAGGACCCCGACCACCAGACCGCCCAGTGTCGGTATGGCGACGATCTGCCAGGCAGGCACGTCGGCGGACCACACCAGGTGCTGGACGACCTCGATGATGGTGATCAGCAGCCACACGCAGGCACCGGTCAACAGCCCCGTCATACCCGCGAGCGCGAGCATGACGGGTTCCAGCGCAGCCGGCCGCCGCAACCGGCGGCGGCCGCTGGACAACATCCGGCGGAGTAGACGACCCATGAACCGCACGCTAGCCGCCGCATCGGCTCGTATCATCGCTGGCCGGCACGGCACCTTCTTTGATGGCGACCGAAGGGGCGTGATCCGTACGCTGCCGGCGCACGCGACCGCGCTCGTCCGTCACCTGCCGCCGCCGAGCTCCTACAACGCTCCTACAACCCGGAACCGTGCCCGAGTCAACCGGGAGGTGCACCAGTGACCACACCGCTGTTCGAACGTGATGGCAGTCACCTGGTGCCTACCGCGCTGACGGCGGGCCCGTGGGACCCGCAGCACTGTCACGGTGGTGCTACCTCGGCGTTGCTGTCGCACCTGGTCAGCAAGGTCACGACCCTGAACCTCATGGTGACGGTTCGACTGACCGTGGAACTGCTGCGGCCGGTCACCCGGACGCCGCTGCGGAGCTCGGCGACCGTGCTGCGCGAAGGACGACGGGTCCAGCTCGTGCGCGTCGTTCTGCACGACGACGCCGGAACGGACCTGGCGACCTGCACCGCGCTGCGCGTTCGTGAGGCCACACTCGACCTACCACCGGGCGACGAACCCCGGGTGCCGGAGCTCCCGCCCGACCCGGACGACCTGCCGCGGTTCGGCGGCAACGAGGTCTGGAACGCCGGTTTCTTCCAGGCTGTCGATCTGCGCCTCCCGGAGGGTTCGCTCGGCCGTCCAGGCCCGGCCGCAGGATGGATCCGTTTGGAGGTGCCCGTCGTCAGCGGGCACCACATCACACCCATGGACCGAGTCGCCGCGGCCGCCGACTTCGGCAACGGGATCAGCGCCCCCCTACCGATGGACGACTATGTGTTCATCAACCCGGACCTGACCGTGGCGGTGGATCGCGCACCTCGCGGTGAATGGATCGGCGTTGCGTGCCGTTCCGTGGCGCAACCGACCGGCGTGGGTCGCACCGTCACGTCCCTGCACGACCGCGACGGACGCATCGGCACCGCTCTGCAGAGCCTGTTCATCGACGCCCGCACCGGGTGACCGTTGATTCGTCGTGACCGGGTGGCCGCATCGTGGTCCCCTTCGTCACGGTCGTGGCAGCAATTCGCGTCACCCCCTGACGCGGAAAGCTGCCACGACGT
>JBDNIX010000464.1:0-2800 GCA_041688045.1 Nitriliruptoraceae bacterium | reverse complement strand
GCGATGCACCTGGCCGATGTTGGAGCACACGCCACCGTGCTGGAAGCCTCGGATCGAGTCGGCGGTCAACTGTGCAGCACCGCCATTGCGGGCGTCACCGTCGACGTCGGGGCCGAGTCGCTGTACACGGCCACACCAGGGGTGACGGAGCTGCTCCGGCGCCTACAGCTCAATGACGCGGTGGTGGAGGCGAACAAGGGTCGCACGTGGGTCGCGACCGCTGGGCGTCTGCGCCGTCTGCCCGACGGCATGGGGCCGGCTGGGCCGTCGCGATTGTGGCCGATCGTGACCTCGAGGATCCTCTCACCGGCGGGAATGCTGCGCGCAGCATGTGAACCGTTCATCCCGTCATCACATCCAGGCAACGACGTGGCGGTGGGTGGCTATCTCGCTGGTCGCTTCGGGGCTCAAGTGACCGATCGACTGGTCGACCCGTTGCTCGGCAACCTGCACGCAGGTGACGTGCACCGGCTCAGCTTGGCCGCGACCGCCCCGGCGTTGGATCGTGAAGCACGACGGCACCGGTCGGTGGTGCTCGGTCGTCGCCGAGGGACGGGTGGGCCCGCTGGCCGCTTCGTCACCCTCGCCGGAGGACTCGCGCGGATCACCGATGCACTTGCCGCGGATCCCCGCATCGACGTCCGGCCGAACACGCCCGTGCGCAGGGTGACGCCCAGCAATGGCGGCTATCTGCTGACGGGGTACGGGTGCCAGTCCATAGAGGCGGACGCCGTTGTCCTCGCCCTGCCATCCAGCGTCGCCGCCCACCTGATCGCACCACTGGACGCCGTCGCCGGTGACCTCCTGAACGGGATGGAAGCCGCCAGTGTCGCGACCGCGATCGTCAGCTACCCGAGAGCCGCGGTGGCGAGCCATGCCGCGTTCCGCGGGAACGGCCTCCTGATCCCCTCCTCGGCCGGACGGACCCTGAAAGCCGCGACATTCCTCAGCCGCAAGTGGCCACACCTCGATGCCGGGAACGAGTTCTTCGTGAGGATGTCGGCCGGACGCGCTGGCGACGGTCGACTGGGCGAGCTCAGCGATGTTGGGCTGGTCCACCGGCTCCATGATGATCTGGCCGACCTCACCGGCTTGGCCGCCACGCCCGCGGCCTCCGTTGTGTATCGCTGGCCCGCAACGATGCCGCAACTGATGGTCGGCCACCTCGATGTCATCGCAGCCGTCAGACAGCGCCTCGACCAGCAGCGTCTTGCCATCGCCGGAGCCGCCTACGACGGTGTCGGAATGGGAAACTGCCTGCGTTCTGCCCGATCGGTCGTCCAGGGACTGATGACCGGTCCGCTCGCTGCCTCGGTGAGCGCATGAGAGGCGACAACACCGGCATACGCACGCTGCGTCACGACCCGGGTGACCGTCCCTTCATCGTCATCTGGGAGGTGACACGGGCATGCGGACTCGTCTGCCAGCATTGCCGGGCAGACGCGATCCGGACCCGCAATCCAATGGAGCTGACCACCGCGGAAGGGCGACGTCTCCTCGATGATCTCGCACGGTTCGGTCCACCCCATCCTCTGGTGGTCCTGACCGGCGGAGATCCGTTTGAACGGTCGGATCTGGAGGAATTGGTAGCCCACGGCACCGCACGTGGGCTGAGTATGGCGCTGTCGCCGTCCGTCACCCCACGGCTCACCCGCCCCACCATGCAGCGACTCAAGGACGCGGGCGCCAAGGCCGTCTCGCTGTCCCTCGATGGCGCGACCGCGGCCACCCACGATGGGTTCCGGGGCGTCGGTGAGGTGTTCACCGCGACGCTGGATGCAGCCCAGATGATCCGTGAAGTGGGCCTTCGTCTGCAGATCAACACCACCGTCACACAGGGAACGGTGGCTGAGCTGCCGGACGTTTTGCGGCGGGTCATCGCGCTGGGTGCCTCGCTCTGGAGCGTGTTCTTCCTCGTTCCCACCGGCCGCGGCGAACATCTCGACGCACTGTCTGCAGATGACACCGAGGACGTGCTGCACTGGCTCCAGGAGGCTTCCCGGCTCATCGCGATCAAGACCACCGAAGCCCCCCACTTTCGGCGCGTCGCCATGCAGCACGCCAGCGGCGACGTGGCACGTGACCAACGAGGTCCGCTCTTCGACCAGTTGCGGGAAGCCACCGCCGACGTGTTGGCACCCGACCACGTCGGCGGACGGAAGGTTCCGCGGCCGCCACTGGACGTCAATGCCGGCAAGGGGTTCATCTTCGTCGACCACGTTGGTGCGGTTTACCCCAGCGGGTTCATGCCACTGCCCGTGGGCTCCGTTCGGGATCGTCCGATCACCGACATCTACCGGGATGCCCCGCTCCTGCGCCAACTGCGCGATCCCGAGCAGTTCCACGGACGCTGCGGTCGCTGTGAGTTCCGCGACGTGTGCGGCGGTTCGCGGTCACGTGCCTACGCTGTCACGGGTGATCCGTTGGCGGAGGAGCCCACCTGCAATCACGTGCCGGCCTCTGACAGGGCGCGCCAACTCAGCCAGGACGCTTGAGGTCAGCCGGAACCTCGTACGTTCCGGCTTGGAGGGCGATGTCGATGTCCATCAGCTCTGCAAGGCTCGTGTCTGCGAGCGAACCCAAAAGGGCGTACTGCGCCCGAGCCCAGGGGACGTGGACCGCGCACACGTCGTCCCATCGACACGGCCCGCCCCGCAGAACACACGAAGAGGACACCACTTCGCCTTCGACTGCGCGCACCACCTCGAGCAGGGAGACCTCCTCAGGCGGGCGGGAGAGGGCGTAGCCACCATCACGCCCTGCCAGGGAGACTGCCAACTCTGAGCGGACCAGTTCCGCG
>JBDNIX010000463.1:0-4275 GCA_041688045.1 Nitriliruptoraceae bacterium | reverse complement strand
TCACGTGGCTGTCGGACCACGACCCGGAACGCCCCTCCATGCTGAAGCTGCACCACAAGGCACCACACCGCAACTGGGAGCCAGCACCCCGCCATGCCCACCTGTTCGAGGACCTCGAGGTACCACTGCCCGCGACCTTCGATGACGACTACCCCTACTCGCACCGGGCCAGCGCGGCGCGCAACGCGCGGATGCGGATCGACCGCGACCTCAAACTCGATGATCTCAAGGTGCCGACGCCGGAGGGCCTCACCCCCGCCGAGGAGAAACGCTGGAAGTTCCAGCGCTACATCAAGGACTACCTGCGCTGTGTCGCAGCCATCGACGACAACCTCGCGCGCACCCTGGACTGGCTCGATGCCGAAGGCCTGACCGACAACACCGTGGTGGTCTACACCTCCGACCAGGGCTTCTTCTTGGGCGACCACGGGTGGTACGACAAACGGTTCATGTACGAGCAATCCCTGCGGATGCCGTTCCTGCTGCGCTACCCCCGGGAGGTGCGGGACGGCGCGGTCAACACCGACATGCTCCTCAACGTGGATGTCGCTCCGACGTTCCTGGATCTGGCGGGCGTACCCATCCCTGCCGAGATTCAGGGCGTCAGCGCACGGCCGCTCCTGCACGAACAGACGCCTGACGACTGGCGCCAGGGCATGTACTACCGCTACTGGATGCACATCGACCCTGATCACGCCGTGCAGGCTCACTACGGGATCCGAACCCACCGCTACAAACTCATCCGCTACGACGGCGACGGGCACGGGCCCGAATGGGAGCTGTTCGACCTCCAGGAAGACCCCGGCGAGATCCACAGCGTCTACGACGATCCGGCCTACGCCGAGCTGGTCGAAGAACTCACCGACGAACTCTGGCGCCTTCAGGCGGAGGTCGGCGACGCCCCGTGACATGCTGGCTTGGTCAGTCGAGCCGGAGGTCGAGCACGGCCAGGCCCGAGTTCTGAGCGGCCTCTCGGAGCTCGTCAGATGTCGGGGCGCGGTCGACGTTGATCCGGATGCCCAGCTGGCGGCCGGCCTTCTTCCACCTCATCTCATCGATGCGGCTGGCGTAGAAGGCGGCAACCTCATCGGGCTCTTCCGTCAGGATGCCGGTGCCTTCTTTCCAACTTCCCTCGAACCGCAGGCGCAGTGGGTGTCCGCCGCCTCGGAAGTTGGCGCGCCAGCCGGCGTTGGTCAGGACGCGTAGGCGGCCGTCCGTGCGGTGGACGCCGATGGGACGACTGGCTCGACGGGACCGCGAGGACGTCATCGACGATTCAGTCGGCGAGGAGCTGAATGTCACCGGTGCTGGTGAGGTCGTAGCCCAGCTGCTCCGCAAGGTGACGAAACTCGCTGGTCGTGGTGGTGGCCAGGAGGTCATCGAGCAGTGGCAGCCGATCGGCGGGCAGAGCCAGTTCGAAGGGTTCGGAGACGAGAGGGGCGAACTCGAGGTCGAGCAGCTGAGCGGCGGCTCGTACGGTGATGGCGGCGTCGGCGCTCCCGGTCGCAACTGCGAGTGCGGCATCCAGGTGGGAGCCGCAGGTGGGGCCGGTGAACGTGGTCGGGTCCATTCCCCGTTCCCGGGCGAGTTGGTCGAGCAGGGTGCGGGTGCCGGTACCGCTCGGGCGCAGGGCGACGCGAAGGCCGATCAGGTCGGAGACGTCCCGCAGTTGACCGGCGCGATCGGCGGTGCAGGCGATGCCTTGCTCCCGCCGCCAGAGATGGACGAGGACGGGTCGCTGCCCGCCAAGCATCGGAGCCACGAAGGGTGCGTTGTAGCGGCCATCAGGTGTGCGCAGGTGCAGGCTGGCGGCGTCGATCTGGTCGGTCCAGAGCGCCTGGAGACCTGCGGCGGAGCCCGAGGCGTGATGGCGGACGACCGGACTACCCGTGAGCTCGACGAGACGGTTCAGGGCGGGATCATCGCTGCCGGCGATCCGCAGGGCGGGAGTGCCGCGCAGCCACCGGATCGCCCGGGCGGCGCCGTCGGCGGCGACCGTGGCCCGTCGGCGCGGGACGACGTAGAGAATGCCTGCTGCGGCGAGTTCGCGGAGGGCCCGTCCGGCCGTTGCGACGGAGGTGCCGTGGTCGTCGGCGAGCTGCCGGACGCTCGGGAACAGACGGCCGGGCGACCAGTCACCGGCGGCGACCGAGCGGGCGAGTACGGCAGCAAGCTCGTCGTACGTTGCCACGCAACCCCAGTTCTGGTCAGATTACTGTCTGAGACAGTATGACACAGACGGAGGGCAGGAGCGCGAGTGGGTCATCGGACAGCATGGCGGACAGTGGGAACGGCAGCAGTCGTGGTCCTGGGCGTAGCCTGTTCGGATGGCGTCGCGGCCGAGCAAGGTCCGGTGATCCTGGCGACCACGACCAGCACCTATGACTCGGGGCTGCTCGATGAGCTCGTCCCCGTGTTCGAGCTGGAGAGTGGCTACCGGCTGGATGTCATCGCGGTGGGCAGCGGACAGGCGATCGAGCTGGGTCGCCTGGGTGAGGCCGACGTGGTGTTGGCGCACTCACCGGCAGCGGAGCAGGAGCTCGTCGACACCGGGGTGACCGGCGGCCGCGAGCTGGTGATGTACAACGACTTCGTCGTCCTCGGTCCAGCCGATGATCCCGCCGAAGTCGGTGAGGCCGGGTCGATGGCCACCGTGATGGACCGGCTGGCGACAGGCGACGTCGACTTCGTATCGCGGGGTGACGATTCCGGGACGCATGCGTTGGAGCTCAGCCTGTGGGATGCGGCTGGGTTGGAGCCGGAGGGTGACTGGTATCGCGAGTCCGGACAAGGGATGAGCGCGACCTTGCAGATCGCCGCCGAAACGCCGGCCTACACCCTCGCCGATCGGGGCACGTTCCTGGCAACAGAGCTGCAGGACGGACTCGAGATCGTCTACGAGGACGACCCCGCGCTGTTCAACCTCTACCACGTGATTCCGATCACCGACGCGGCCGGTGACCGGGTCGAGCAGGACGGTGGTGCGGCCTTCGCGGAGTGGATCGTGGACGCCGACGCCCAGGAGCTGATCGGGGACTTCGGGACCGAGAGGTACGGGCAGGCGTTGTTCGTCCCGGCCGCGGGCAGCGACGCCGACCAACTGCGCGAAAGGCCCTGAGCCGTGGACGTGGTCGTCGAGGCGGTCCGAGGTGCCTGGCAACTGCTGGCGGGTGGCGATGCGGTCACCTACGAGGTGCTGTGGCGCTCACTTCGGATCTCGTTGACGGCGACCGTGATCGCGCTGGTACTCGGCCTACCCACCGGCCTGGCACTGGCAATGGGGCGGTTCCGCGGTCGACGCACCCTGTACACCCTTGCCAACACCGGTTTGGGGCTGCCTCCGATCGTGGTCGGTTTGATGGTGACCGTGCTGCTGTGGCGTAGCGGACCGCTGGGCAACCTCGGGCTGCTCTACACCCCGACCGCGATGGTCATCGCGCAGGCGGCCATCGCGACCCCGGTCGTCGTGGCGCTGTCCGCTGCCGCGCTGCAGCAGGTGGACGAGGAGTTCCGCCTGCAGATGCGCGGAATCGGTGCGAGCCGGGTTCGGTCCCTGTGGGAGGTCGCCCGCGAAGCTCGACTTCCCCTGCTTGCCGTAGCCATGGCCGGATTCGGTGCGGCCATCAGCGAGGTCGGCGCCGCGCTGATGGTCGGCGGCAACCTTCAGGGCGAAACGCGCGTGCTCACCACGGCCGCCGTGCTCGAAGCCTCACGCGGCCGGTTCGCCGCCGCGCTGGCCTTCGGGTTCGTTCTGCTCGCGGTCGCGCTGGTCGTCAACCTCGCACTCACCCTGCTGCAGCAGCGCGGCCGGACGGGGGTTCGATGACCGACCTGTTGCAGCTTCGCGAGGTCGCCGTGCACCGCGAGGGCCGCGCCATCCTTGAGGTTGCGCACCTGCGGGTCACCGATCACGACAGCGTCGCCATGCTCGGCCCCAACGGTGCCGGCAAGTCCACACTGCTGCGCGTCTGTGGCCTGCTGCTGCGGCCGACTCACGGTGACGTGCACTTCGACGGTCATCCCGCCGACGATCCCCGCCACCGCCGTGCAATCGCCGCCGTGCTCCAGCGTCCCCTGCTTCGCCGCGGCACCGTGCTCGACAACGCCGCGAGTGGTCTGCGGTTCCGGGGCATGCCGCGAGGCCCTGCATGCGAACGGGCGGAGGCGTGGCTCGATCGGCTGGGTATCGCCCACCTCGCCAGTCGGCAGGCGCGAACCCTCTCCGGAGGAGAAGGCCAACGGGTCTCGGTGGCCCGCGCCCTGGCCCCCGCCCCC
>JBDNIX010000462.1:0-3571 GCA_041688045.1 Nitriliruptoraceae bacterium | reverse complement strand
TTCATCAGCGGCATCAAGCACCTCCCCGTCCAGGTGGGGTGACCCGCCGACGCTCACCGTGCCATGATGGCCCCTGTCACGCGAACAACAGCCGATCTCCGTACGAAGGGACCTCGCCTGATGGCCGAGCATGCCGACTACGACCGTATCCGGGTTCTCTGGCCCGACCACCTCGGCCTGGCACGGGGCAAGTACCTGCCGAAGCGCTACGCGGATCGGGGGGCATACCACTGCATGTCGCTGTTCGCCCTCGGCTACGACCGTGGCATGACCCCATCGCCCGCCAGCAAGATGTTGGAGGGCCTACCGGACCTCCACGCGACGTTCGACATGGACGACCTGCGGCTGGGTTGGGAACCCAACACCGCGGTGGCCGTGGCCGACATCTGGTTCCGCGGCGAACCCGTCGACGTATCCGCCCGACACGCCCTGAAGCGGGCCATCGCCGCCTGGGAGGAACTCGGCTACACCCCCAAGATCGGTATCGAGTTGGAGGCCTTCATCCTCCAGCGCAGCGACGACGGGATGAGCTGGGTGCCGTGGGAGACGCCTGGCGGCTACGTCTACGGCACGGGCACCGCGGTCGATCCGATCGGGCTGTTGGACGAGATCATGCGGGAGGCCGAGGACGCCAACCTGCCGATCGAATCGATCAACTACGAATACGACATCCCGCAGTTCGAACTCACCCTGCATTACGACGATGCGCTCAAGGCACTCGATGACGCGTTCCTGTTCAAGGTGCTCGCGCGCGAGATCGCCCATCGCCACGGGTTGTTGATGACCTTTCTCGGCAAGCCGATGGGTGACCGGGGCGGGTCTGGTCTCCACGTCAACGTCAGCATGTCCGACGCCGACGGCACCAACGCGCTGAACGACCCCGACGCCAAGGACGGCCTGTCGCAGCTCGCCCACCGCATGATCGCGGGGATGCTGGCCCACCACGAGGGCATGACCGCGCTGTTGGCTCCGACAGTCAACGCCTACAAGCGGCTCGGGCCCGGCACCCTGACCGGCTACTGGGCCAATTGGGGCTACGACCACCGTGGCGTGACCGTGCGGGTCAGCCCGGAACGCGGAGCATCACTGCGCCTGGAACACCGCACCGCTGACGGGTCCGCCAACATGTACATCGCGGCCGCCACCGTGTTGCAGACGGCACTCCTCGGCGTCACCAACGATCTGGAGCTGCAGCCCGCGGAGACCGGGGACTGCCTGGAGTCAGCCGACGCCGAGGTGACCTGTCCCGCCACCCTCCGCGACGCGCTGGACGCGCTGGAGGCGGACACGGAACTCGTCGACGCCGTCGGCCGGGCGTTGTGCGAGCACCACGTCATCATCAAACGGGCGGAATGGGAGCGGTTCAGCCAGCACGTCACCGACTGGGAACTCAACGAGTATCTGCCGTTCCACTGACGGGTCAGCTGCCGCCACCCCTCGGCTGCGCGCGGATCTCCTGCCCCTGCTCCTCGAGGTGGTGGTCGATCTGGCTGCTAGCCAGTTCCGTGTGCAGGGCCGCCACATGGGCGTGAGGCACGGCGATCCGGAACCGGGCGCCGTCGGCGTCGTAGCTGCCGGGCGCGATCGTGTCCGGCCCCAGATCCCGGGACGTCTCGGCCCACGTCCGCAGCCGGTGCTCCAGTCGCCCGGCGTCCTGGTGGCCCGCGTACAGATCGAACAGCGCCACCGATTGCCGGGAGAGCCGCGTCGCGCGCTCCACGGCCGTCGTGACGGCGCCGCCGTAGGCACGGACCAACCCACCGGCCCCCAACAGTGTTCCGCCGAAGTAGCGGGTCACGACGGCGACCACATCCGTCAGCGCCGCCCCGCGGAGCACCGCCAGCATCGGTGCCCCGGCCGTTCCCGCCGGTTCCCCGTCGTCATTGGATCGTTCGCGCTGCCCGTCCAGGCCCAAGACCATGGCCGTGCAGTGGTGCCCCGCGTCGTGGAAGTCCCGGCGCGTATCGTCGATGACGTCGTCGGCGGCAGCCCGGTCGGTCGCCGGCGCCAACGTCGTGATGAACCGCGACTTGGTGACCACGGTCTCCGTGCGTACGCGTGCCGCGATCGTGTCGAGCGGCAGCGGATCGGGCGGTGTCGCGTCGTGCGGCACGTCGGGTCCCAGGTCGGCGACGGATGGAGCCCGACGCTAGTGCGCATTTCCCGCCGGGCCAGCGCGCGTGGCACCCACTACCTTTCGGGGCCGAATGACTTTCGTTCGCGAACCCCGACGACCGAGGAGCGACGACGATGACCGACACCCGTGTGGACGTGGCCGGCGTCCAGGTCGCGACGGGCCACTACATCGGTGGACGCCGGGTGGGTGCCCCCGACACGTTCGAGGACCGCTCCCCGCTCGACTGGTCATGGAAGCTCGCGGACGTTGCCCGGGGCGATGCCCAGACCGCCGAGGCGGCGGTCGGTGCCGCGGTGGACGCGTTCCCGGGTTGGGCGGCGCTGTCCCCGCAGGAGCGGGGCGAGCACCTGCACCGCCTGGCCGACGCGATCGACGCCCACGTCGAGGAGGTGGCGCAGGTCGAGTGTGCCGACATGGGCATGCTGCTCGACAGCCTCAGACAGCGCGTCATCGCCCGCGGTGCCGCCAACTTCCGCAACTACGCCGATCTGGCGATCGAGCACGACGACCGCGTGTGGTCCTCGAAGGGTACGGAGAACCGCGTGCTGCGCATGCCGGCTGGCCCGGCGGTCATCATCACGCCATGGAACGCGCCATGGTTGCTGTCGACGTGGAAGCTGGCGCCGGCGCTGGCCGCCGGCAACCCGGTGATTCTGAAGCCCGCCGAATGGTCGCCGCTGTCCGCATCACTCCTTGGCGACCTCGCCGACGAAGCAGGCCTCCCGCCCGGTGTGCTCAACATCGTCCAGGGCATCGGGCAGGAGGTCGGCGCGGCGCTGGTCGACGACCCGCGGGTGGCACGGATCTCGTTCACCGGCTCGCCGGAAGCGGCGCGCCACATCGGACAGGCTGCGGCCAGGAACATCGTGCCGTTCACCGCGGAACTCGGTGGCAAGGGCCCACTGATCGTGTTCGAGGACGCGGACCTGGATGCGGCGGCGAAGAAGGCAGCCGGACAGTTCGACGACGGCGGCCAGGTCTGCCTCGCGGGGACGCGGCTGCTCGTGCACGAATCCCTGCGGGACGACTTCCTCCAACGCTTTCACGATCACGTCGATGCCGAGGTACTGGGCGACAGTCGGGACCCGGCGACCACGATCTCGCCGCTGATCCACCCGGAACATCTGGCACGGGTGGACGGCTACGTGCAGCGGGCACGTGCGGCGGGGGACCGGATCGTTCGCGGGGGCCGGGTGGCGGAGGTCGACGGAGCGCGCGACGGACTCTGGTACGAACCGACGTTGGTGGAACCCGCATCCAACGACGCGGAGATCGTGCAGCGGGAGGTCTTCGGACCGGTGCTGACCTTCCAGACGTTCCGGTCCGAAGACGACGCGATCGCGCTGGCGAACTCCACGGCGTACGGGCTGTCCGGCATCGTCTACACGACGTCGCGCGAGCGTGCGGAACGGGTCGGCAGAGCGGTGCGCGCCG
>JBDNIX010000461.1:0-12538 GCA_041688045.1 Nitriliruptoraceae bacterium | reverse complement strand
GCCAACCGGGACCGGGTGAGCGCTGCCTCGATCTGGGCGCTGCACCCGGCGGCTGGACGTGGCTGTTGGCCCGCACGGGTGCCGAGATCATCGCCGTCGACCGGGCACCGCTCGCTCCCGAGATCGACCGGCTCCCGAACGTGACCTGGCAGCAGGGCTCCGCGTTCGGTCTCGAACCTGCCGACGTCGGGCCGATCGACTGGTGGTGCAGCGACATCATCGCCTACCCGGACCGGCTGTTGGAGCTGGTGACGCGGTGGCTCGACTCCGGTCGGGTCCGCAACCTCGTCTGCACGGTCAAGTTCCAGGGTGCGACCGACCACGATGCGGCTGCCCGGTTCGCCGCGTTGCTCGGTGCGCAGCTGTTCCACCTGTCGCAGAACAAGCACGAGCTGACCTGCGTCGTGCTCGACGCCGCCTGAGCGCGTACCCGCCAGAGGATCCTCAGGCCACCACCCGGCGACGCTGCCGCTGGCCGATCAGACGGCAGCACACAGCGACGACCCTGGCGGTCCTGACCGACCACATCACCGGCGGCAACCGCTTCACCATCCGCATCCTCAGCGGCGATCCTTCGAAGGATGCCATGGCCTGGACCCGGCGAGCTTTCGCCGAGGACGACGACATCCGCCGGAGCCTCGTGACGTCCACGCGTCAACTCGAGGACCGTGTCGTCGTTGCTGGCGTCCTCGACCAGATCTGTCACCACGTCAACGGAGACATCTCTGGGCGCGAGTTCGCCTGGTTCCCCGCCACCGCACGCTGCACGAAGCGGTTCCGGCTCGGGTTGCGAGGGGATGGCTGCTTGTGGGCGAGCTCTGCCTCAGCCCGAGAACACGTCCGGAGATCTGGGTCCCCAAGAGGTGGATCCCGAAGTAGCGCGTCTTGCCTGCGATGTCCACAGGGGGACGTCCGCCCCCATTGCTGTCACACCCGCGACGTACATTCCGGGCATGGACAAGAACACGACCGACCCCATGCTCCGCCCCGCCGGGACCAACCATGCCGTGGAACCGGTGCGCGAAGGCTCTGTGCGCGAAGGCCCTGCGCGCGAAGGCCTGTCGCCCATCCAACAGGCCCTGCCGTTCGATGACGAGGCGGATCGACCCGTCGCCTTCTCGCTCACGGCCCGGGCCAAGCGGGCCGTCGCGCCACAGGACCTTCCGGCCCTGTCGCTGGTGCGCGACCGAGTCCGGTCATCGGCGCAGGGCGGCGTCGCGGCGCCAAACAAGGACGGTTGGCCTTCGACCGACGATCCTTCCGACACCCGGCCGTCGCGGGCTCGGGCATTGAAGCGCGCAGGACTCTCGGCCGGTGTGATCGCCACACAGCTCCACGTCGACCCCCTGCTGGTTCGCGCGTGGGTCGGGCCGTCGCCGCAGGCCACGGATCGGCCACCGGTTGCCCGGGACGGGGATGGGCCGGTGGGCTCCTCCTCCGACGCCGGGCAGGAGGAGGCGAAGACGGCGTTCGGGCTCGCACGCGCACAGGCTGAGCAGGACGCGCGCCGGACACGCTTGCGGGATCCGAAGTTCGCTGCGGGGTTGGGCCTCGTGGCCTCGATCATGGAGGTCGATACCCATGCCGTCACCGTGACGACCGGTGACCAGGACGTCGTGGCCGCCATCCTGCAGTGGCTGGATGACCAGCTGCCGATCGACCCCGCGCGCGTACGCATCGTCCTGCGCGTCGGTGCCCGTGCCGCGGGGGATCTGGTGGCGCACCGCTGGGCGGCCACGTTGGGCATCGCTCGAGATCGCGTGGCGGTGGCTCGATGGCACGGCGCACCGGATGACCGCGCCGTGCAGGCGCTCCTGCGCGTCGCGGATCCCGTCGTCGCGGCTAGCGTGGCCGGGTGGCGCGACGCGCTGCTGGCTCCACTCGGACCCAACCCGGCTGACGTCGCGTTCTGACCAACGGATCGGTTCCTCGACCCCGTGCTCCGTATCGCCCTGGTAGCTGGCCCCGATCCGGGGCATGCGTTGCCGATCATCGGTTTGGGTGCGGCGTTGGTCCGGCGCGGTATCGACGTGATCTGCTGGACGGGTCGCGAACATCTCGCCACCGGCCGGTCGCGGGGCATGGACGTCCGCGAGCTTCCTCGCCTGTCGCCGAGCGACGAAGACGCGGATCTCGGGTACCGCTTCTGGGGCCGCGCGGTCGAAATGGCACCCCGGTTGGCCGACGAGATGCGTGCCTGGCAGCCGGACGTGGTGGTCGCCGACACGCTCCTACGCGCCGGTGGTCTGGCCGCTCAGCTGCTCGACGTGCCGGCCATCGAGCTCATCCCACACCACCTCCCCGACCCGTCGGCCGACCTGCCACCGGTCGGCCTGGGCCGCCGCCGTCGGCGCACGCCCCTCGGGCGGGCCCAGGATCGACTGCTCGTCCGGCTCCAATTCCGATCGATCGCGGTGGGAAGGGAGCAAGGCCGCTCGGCGGCTGCCGCACTGGGTCTGATGGCACCCACCGCCCCGGCCCTGCGGCTGCTGGCAACGCTGCCCGGTCTGGAACGTCCCCGGTCTCGGTGGCCGGCCGACGCGCACGTGGTCGGCCCGCTGGCCGTCGACCCGGACCTCCCCGTGCTGCAGCCGCCGCCTGGCGACGCGCCGCTGGTCGTCGTGACCGACACGACGGCGCCTGGCGTCCACGCCAGGTTGGGCAGGAACGCCCTGGAAGGTCTGCGTCATCTCGATGTGCGGATCGTGGTCACCTCGACGCAGCTGCCCGCCGAGCGGACCGGCAACGCCGTGGTCGGGACGGGCCCTCACCTCCCGCTGCTGGCACAGGCGGCGGTCGCCGTCGGGCCGGGTGGTGCGGGGTTCCTGTCCAAGGCGACGGCGTCCGGCGTGCCGATGGTCGTCGTCCCCATTCAGGGCGATCAGTTGGAAGCCGCGGCCAGACTCCGCGACGCCCGAGCCGGCGTGTTCCTGCGGGCGCGCGACGTCGGCCCACGACGACTGGCGTGGGCCGTGGCGCGACTCCTGGCCGACCCCGCCGCACGTCGCGCCGCGGCCGGACTCGCGCGACAGGCCGCCGCGCTCGGACCGGACCTTGCCGCGGACCTGGTGGTGCGCGTCACCAGGGGAGAGCGCCCGGAGGCGACCGGCCCGTCCACGCATCTATCTGCCGCGAGTCGATCGGGCCCGCCCGTGCCCCCCTGAGCCGCGGTCGTCCACCCGCGCCGGATCGAGCTCAGTAGGCTGCCGTCATGTTTGCCATCACCGCGACCGCTGCAACACCCGATGATCCGCTCGCCGGACTGACCCTGGGCGAGCATCCCGATCCGGATCCACCTGCGGGCTGGGAGGTCGTCGAGGTTCGCGCCGCCGCGCTCAACCACCACGACATCTGGACGTTGCGCGGGGTGGGGATCTCCCCGGACCGCCTGCCGATCGTGTTGGGGTGCGACGCGGCCGGCGTGGCCGCCGACGGTCGAGAGGTCATCGTCCACTCCGTCATCGGTGCTCTGGACGGCGGTGACGAGACCCTCGGTGACTTCTCGATCCTGTCCGAGGAGCATGACGGCACCTTCGCGGACCGTGTGGCCGTTCCGGAACGCAACCTCGTGGCCAAGCCGGACAGCCTCAGCTTCGAGCAGGCCGCCTGCCTACCTACCGCGTGGCTGACCGCCTATCGGATGCTGTTCACCCGCGGTGAGCTCCGCCCCGGTCAACGAGTGCTGATCCAGGGAGCCGGTGGGGGAGTCGCCACCGCCGCGGTACTGCTGGCCCGGGCGGCGGGGCTGCACGTCACCGTCACCAGCCGGGATGACACCAAGCTGGACCGGGCCCTGAGGCTTGGTGCCCACGCCGCCGTGGCGTCCGGTGAGCGATTGCCGTCGCGTGTGGATGCGGTGATCGAGACCGTCGGGGAGGCGACGTGGTCACATTCGCTCAAGGCGCTCGAACCCGGTGGCGTCGTGGTCGTGTCCGGGGCGACATCCGGCCCCAACCCGCCCGCCGATCTCGCACGGGTGTTCTTCCGACAGTTGCGCGTGGTCGGGTCCACGATGGGAACCAAGGACGAATTGACCCGGCTGGTGCGGCTCCTGGACGCGACCGGTGTTCGGCCCCTCGTCGACGACACCATGCCGATGTCGGAGGCGCCCACGGCGTTCCAGCGGATGCTCGACGGCGACCTGTTCGGCAAGCTTGTGCTCACGTGCTGAACTCGTCCGGATGGCCCGGGAGGGTCGCGTCGGCAGGCGGATGGCTCCGGGGGCGGGGCTCGAACCCGCGACAACTCGATTAACAGTCGAGCGCTCTGCCAGCTGAGCTACCCCGGAATGTCCCGTGCGACGACGGACGGCGGAGTGTAGCAACGGGCACCGGACCGATGGAACGCCACCGCACCACCGCGCTAGCCTGCCTGCAGGTTCCCACGACCGAGGAGTGCTTTCATGCGCAAGGACCTGGTCATCATCCCGGAGGATCAGCCGGGGGTCGTGGCGACCATCGGGGAGTCGCTCGGTGCCGCGGGAATCAACATCGAGGCCATCAGCGCCTTCACCGGGCAGGGCAAGGGGATCATCCACCTGCTGGTGGACCGGGCGGATGACGCACTGGAGGTGCTGAAGGAAGCCGGAATCGAGGTGCGGGCGGCCCGCCGCGTCGCGGTCAAATCCCTGCCAGACGAACCCGGAGCCCTCGGCACCGCCTGCCGCCAACTCGCGGACGCCGGCATCAACATCGAACAGACCTACATCGCGGCCGGCAGCCAACTCGTTGTGGTCTGCGACGATGTCGATGGTGCCAAGCAGGTGCTCGGCATCACCGACTGAACGTCCGACCTGAACACCCGCCGCCTGCTCTACCGCGGCAGGTCGGTCTGTTTGAACTCGTGGAGCATCGCTTCACCCTCGACCAGGTCCAGAACGGTCGTGATGCGGTTGGTCGCCAGGCCGCCGTCACCCTCCGGTCGGTCCATGAGCCGCACGAACACGGCGCGGCCGCCGGCGATGAAGGTGGGTACTCCCCACACGGAATAGTCGCGGACGCCGGCTTCGTGCTCCTCCTGCAGGACTTTCAGCGGTAGGCCGTCGCCGACACTCTCGAAGACCGCGTCGGCGTCGACCTCGACACGCTCGAGTGCGGCGCGGACCACGGCCGGGTCCTTGATGTCGCTGCCGTCGTCGTGTCGGGCGGCGAACAACGATTCATGGGCGTCGAGGAACCGCTCCGGGGCGTGATCGCGAACGGCAAGTCCCACCTGCAGTGCCAGCAGTCCCGACACCGTGTCCGGCGCATCGTGGTCCCACACCGCAGGATCGCCCTCCTCGACATGACCCTGGGCCAGGCTGTAGGGGACGAACCGAACGTCCCAATCGGCCCCGGCCCGCAGGGCGGTGACGACGTGTTCATTGGCGTTGCGAGCGAACGGGCACAGGTAGTCGAACGTGATTCCGAAACTGCGGGGCACAGGATCCTCCGGGAGTTGGGTGAGGGGCGAGAACGTGCGTCGAGGAGTAAAGGACGCCGGCAGGTAACAAAGGGTACGTCACGGTGCGAACGCATTCCCGGCCGTGGATGTTCCCTTTGCACGTGATTTCCTGCCCGGACGGGCCTGCGGCGCCGCTGGCCTCAGAGACCGAAGCACGCCGTCATGGCCCCGGGCGCGTCGCCGCAGGCGGTCTGTACGGCTCGAAGGGTCAGTGCCAGTGCGAAGAACGACCCCCACGCCAGGCCGACGTACTCGCGGGTTTCGCGCCGAAGCGCGCCCAGGCGTCCTCCGACGATCGCGATCAAGGGAAACAGCGAGCCGTACAAATAGTGGAGCCACACCCCGGGCGCCCCGGACACCCGGCGGCCGATGACGAGCATCACCAGGCCGACGACCACCTGCAGCACCAGCAGGTTCTCGGTCCACCGTTGCGCCGCCCAGAGCGTGATCGGTACCTCGGTGCGGCCCATGATCCGCAGGACCACACCCCAGAGCATGATGGTCAGGAACAGGACCAGAATCACCGCGCCGAGGTAGCGGTGGAAGAGGGTCACGGGGCGAATCCTTGGGGGGTGGCCGGACGGCATCGTAGGTCGTCGGAGGGGCGTGGCCGTCCGGATGACGTCGTGTCAGCCGACAGGAGGACGCACGTCGCTCCCGGTCGTGACTAGCGTTCCGGTATGACGCTCGACCTTGGACTCGACCCTGCCCCGGCACCCGACCCCTCCGTGCGCGCCGGGCCGGTGTCGCCGCCGGGCGCCGCCGAGGCTACGGGCAACGTGATACCTCGACGTCGCCGCATCGGGGGGATCGTCGACCGGTTGTCGGTCGGGGACGGGACCTTCGATCGGCCCCCGATCAGCGATGCCCTGCTGGCCCTCGCGCTGTCACTGCCGGTCTCGGTGTTCTACGCACTCGATCTGGTGGACTCCGGCGGGCCCATCATCTCGCCGTGGACTGGCTGGCCCCTGATCGCGTTGGTGTACGGCGCGTTGGCGTGGAGGCGGGTCACACCATCCCTCACCATCACCATCGCCGGACTCGGCACCGCAGCGTGGTTCATCGTCGGCCCGGTGGGCCCGTCGGGTTCGAGCACGGCCGTGCCGTTGGCGATCATGGTCGCGCTGTACTCGATCGCCGCGTACGGGTCTCGCTCCGACGGCATCGTGTCGATGGTGATCACGCAGTTCTTCATGACGGTTTCCGTGCTGTCGTCCCTGGCAGCCGACGAGGATCTGTCGCCCTACAACCTGCTGGTGAACCTGCTGTTCTTCCTGGGGATCTGGGCTCTGGGCGACCGCACCCGCGTGCGACGCGACCTGGTCCGTCAACTGACGGTCCGCGCTCAGCAGGCCGAACGGTCCCGCGAACTGGCGGCGGACCTGGCCGTGGCCGACGAACGAACCCGCATCGCGCGCGAACTCCATGACGTCATCGCGCATACGGTCAGTGTGGTGGTCGTGCAGGCGGGGGCCGGACGCAGCGTGGCCACGCGGGATCCCGAAGCCGCGGAAACCGCCCTTGCCTCCATCGAGGCGATCGGTCGCGAGGCGCTGTCCGACCTGCGGCGCATGGTCGGGGTGTTACGCGAAAACCCCCCGGGCCGCGGGCGTCTGCCACAACCGACGTTGGCGGACGTTCCAGAACTCGTCGAACGACTGGCGGCTGCCGGCCTGCCCGTGGAGGTTCGCGAGGAGGGCCAACGGCGACCCCTCCCGTCCGGCATCGAGCTGTCCGCCTACCGGATCGTCCAGGAGGCACTGACCAACGTGCTGAAACATGCCGGCACGGTCCGGAACGTCGAGGTCGTCGTGACCCACCGGCCCGACGGGTTGACGGTGACGGTGACCGACGACGGACGTGGGCCAGCGCTCGACGCTGAACGAGGCGACACCCCCGGGAGCGGACTCGTCGGGATGCGTGAACGTGTGAAGCTGTATCGGGGGCACCTGGTGGCCGGCGCCCGCACCGGAGGTGGCTACCGCGTGCGCGCCACACTGCCCGCACCGGTCGAGGACGGTTCTGACGGCCTCCTTCCCAGGGCGGGAGAGCGGGCATGACGCTGCGGATCGCCATCGTCGACGACCAGCATCTGGTTCGTGCCGGGTTTCGCATGATCCTGGCGGCCGAGGAGGACCTCGACGTCATCGGGGAGGCGGCGGACGGCATCGGGGCCGTGGACCTGGTGCGCCGCGAGCGCCCGGACGTCGTCCTGATGGATGTCCGCATGCCCCATCGCGACGGAATCGAAGCGACCCGCGACATCCTCGACGCCGGGCTCCCGGCTCGGGTCATCATGCTGACGACGTTCGACCTCGATGAGTACGTCTTCGAGGCGCTGCGTGCCGGAGCCAGCGGCTTCCTGCTCAAGGACACCCCACCGGAGGACCTGGTCGCGGCCGTCCGCACGGTGGCTTCCGGCGATGCGTTGTTGTCGCCGTCCATCACGGCCCGCGTCGTGTCGGCGTTCGTCGACGGGGTGGTGCCTGCGCTCCCACACGACCCACCGGCCGAACTTGCGTTGCTGACTGATCGCGAACGGCAGGTCCTGGACCTCCTGGCGCGTGGCCGCTCGAATGCGGAGATCGCGGGGGAACTGTTCGTGTCGGACACGACGGTCAAGACCCACGTCGGGCGGGTACTGGCCAAGCTCCGGGTACGCGACCGGGTCCAGGCGGTCGTCTATGCCTACGAACACGGCATCGTCCGGGTCGGTAGTACGTAGACGATCGAGTGGGCGTCGGCGTGGTGTCTGTCCTCCTCGGGGATGACGGCCATGCCCGCCTTGCGGCTGACGCCGCGCGGCAACGGTTCCCGTAGCGTGCCGGACCAGCGTCGACAGTTGGTCCGCCACCGCCGTGGTCCCGGCCCTGACCCTCAGGTCTCGAAAGGTTTCCCCGTGACTGCCACACCGCATTCCACCGATGCATCCGGTGCCGTCGACGCCGGCTCCCCTGCTGTCCGTGTTCGCGCCGCCGTCAAGACCTACGGGGAGGGGTCGACCGCGGTCCACGCGCTCGCCGGCATCGATCTCGAGGTACCTCGAGGCCGCTTTCTGGCGATCATGGGACCATCGGGCTCGGGCAAGTCGACGCTGCTCCACTGCACGGCGGGACTCGACCGGTTGACGTCCGGATCCGTGGAGATCGACGGCACGGCCCTGGAAGGGCTGTCCGACAAGCGCCTCACGCGGCTGCGCCGGGAAGAGGTCGGGTTCGTGTTCCAGAGCTACAACCTGGTCCCGACGCTGACGGCCCTCGAGAACATCACGTTGCCGATCGATCTGGCGGGCGTCGACGTCGATCAGGACTGGTTGGCGCAGATCGTCGACACCCTGAACCTCGGTGATCGACTGTCGCACACGCCCGCAGAACTGTCCGGTGGCCAGCAGCAGCGCGTGGCGGCGGCCCGGGCCCTGGTGAGCCGCCCCACCGTGGTGTTCGCCGACGAGCCGACCGGCGCCCTGGACTCACGGTCGGGGGCGGAGCTGCTGGGGTTTCTGCGGGACGCGGCCCGCACGGTCGGTCAGACCGTGGTCATGGTCACCCACGACCCGGTCGCGGCCAGCTATGCCGACCGACTGTTGTTCCTGGCGGACGGCCGCGTCGTCGACGAGATGCAGGCCCCGACCGCCGACGGCGTCCTCGACCGGATGAAACAGTTGGAGAGCGACGTTCCGGCCGCCGAGGAGACCTGAGATGTTCCGTGTTGCCCTGAAGGGCCTGTTGGGCCACAAGGTCCGCTTCCTGCTGACGGCCCTGGCCGTCGTCGCCGGCGTGACCTTCGTCGCCGGCGCGTTCGTGCTCACCGACTCGATCGAGCGGTCGTTCAACGAGCTCTTCGAGACCAGCTACGACGGTGCCGACGTGTTCGTGCAGGGGCCGCAGGGCTTCGAGACCTCGGCAGCCGACTTCGCTGCGGGATCGAGCCCCACTCTGGACGCCGACCTGGCGGACGAGGTCGCGTCCGTCGACGGGGTCGCGCAGGTCGAGGGATCGGTCGAGGGCATCGTGGCGTTCGTCGCCCCTGACGGTGAACCGATTCTGCCGCAGGCCCCGACCCTGGCGTTCTCGTGGGTCGATGGGGCCGGTGCGGGTCCTTTGAACCTGCGTGAGGGTCGCCCGCCGGAAGCCGCCGGTGAGGTCACCATGGACGCCGGCACCTATCAGACGTACGGGTTCGAACTGGGGCAGGACATCGACATCGCCGCACCTGACGGAGTGCGGTCCGTCACGCTCGTCGGGACCACCGGGTTCGGCGAGTCCGACAACCTGCTGGGTGCGACCATCGCGACCTTCGAGTTGGACTTCGCCCGTGACGTGTTCGGCAAGGCCGGGCAGTTCGACGAGATCGCGGTCGTCGGCGACGGCGCGGTGGAACCGACCGCCCTTGCCAGTCGCATCGAGGTGGCCCTGGGCGACCGGGCGTCGGTGACCACGTCGACGGACCGGGCTGCGGCGGACCAGGCGGACGTCGGAGAGTTCCTCGGCTTCCTGACCACGGCGTTGCTGGCCTTCGCTGGCATCGCCTTGTTCGTGGGCTCGTTCCTGGTCGTCAACACGTTCGGGATCGTCGTGGCCCAGCGCTCACGGGAATTCGCCCTGCTGCGGGCCGTGGGCGCGTCGCGACGTCAGGTGCTCGTCGCCGTGCTCGTCGAGGCGCTGGTCGTCGGGCTGGTGGCGTCCGCGATGGGCCTGCTCCTGGGGATCGGTCTGGCGACGCTCCTGCCGATCATCATCGGGGCCTTCGGTGTCGACCTGCCGACGTCGGGTGCGGTCATCGCCGTGCGCACGGTCGTCGCCGCGTTCCTGGTCGGCACGGGGGTGACCGTCGCGGCAGCCGTCGCGCCGGCACGCCGTGCCAGCCGCGTGGCACCGGTCGAGGCGATGCGAGGTGCCGCGACGCAACCCTCGGCGCCGCTGGTGCGACGCTCGCTCGTCGGGGCCCTGCTGACGGTGCTCGGCGGTGTGGGCCTGTTGCTCGGTCTGCTCGGTGTCGCGCCCCAGCCCCTGGCAGTCGTCGGTGCGGGCGCCGCGGTCGCGTTCATCGGGGTGACGTTGCTGGCCCCGCTGGCCGCGGGACCGGTCGCACGCCTACTCGGTGCCCTGCCGGCCCGGTTCTCCGTCCCTGGAAAGCTGGCACGGGGCAATGCCGGTCGTGACCCACGACGTACGGCCTCAACGGCGTCCGCCCTGATGATCGGGCTGGCACTGGTGTCCGCGGTGACCATCCTGACCGCCTCCATTCAGGGCGCGGTCAGTGATGCGCTGGTTGAGCAGTTCCGGGCCGACCTGATCGTCCAGGGCGACCAGACGGGCCTGCGGGACATCCCCGACGGGGTCGTGCAGGCGCTCGAGGAGGACGAGGCGATCGCCGAGGTCAGCCCGATCCGGTTCGGGCAGGTGGAGGACGATGGCACGGTGCGCACGATCATCGGGGTCCAGACGTCGGTCATCGACGACCTCGTGGCGCTCGATGTCACGGCCGGCTCGATCGAGGAGCTGGGCGATGAGGGCATCGCCCTCCAGGAGGACGTCGCCGCGGACCGTGACCTGGAGGTGGGCGATCCACTTCCGGTGATCACCGCCGATGGACGCGCCGTCACGCTCACCGTCGGCGGCATCTTCTCGTCCGCAGAACTGCTGGGAGGGTACGTCATCTCGTTGGAGGGGTTGGCGCACGTGGCGCCGACCGCCGGTGGTGCTGTGCAGGTGATGGCGAACGCCGCCGGGGGCATCGACGCCGCCCGCGCCGCCGTGGACGAAGCGCTGACCATGGCGCCCGGTACCACGGTCAGCGATCAGGCCGAGTTCCGCCAGGCGCAGGAGGACCAGATCGCCGGCATCCTCGGCCTCATGCTGGCGCTCCTCGCCCTGGCGATCGTCGTCGCACTCCTGGGCATTGCGAACACGCTGATCCTGGCCGTGATCGAGCGCACCCGTGAGATCGGTCTGCTCCGCGCGGTCGGGATGGATCGGCGCCAGACACGCCGCATGGTGCTGTGGGAGTCGGTGTTCGTGTCGATCTTCGGTGCGTTGCTGGGCGTCGGGGTCGGCACCTTCCTGGGATGGGCGATCGTCACCGCGCTGGGTGACGAGGGCATCGCCCGCATGATCGTTCCCGTCGGTCAACTGGCGGTCTACGTGGTCGTCGCCGCCATATTCGGGGTCATCGCCGGCGTTCTGCCATCGATTCGCGCCTCCCGGTTGGACGTCCTGAAGGCCGTCAGCGTGGAGTGATCGCGGCGTGTCCGGTGCGAGGAGCAGCGCTCCCGAACGGGGGATCACACCGGACCGCCGTGATGCGCGACACTGCACGCATGCCTGCTCCCGTGCCCCTGATGTTTCTGCTGTCCGCCGACGATGTCGACGGGCTCCCTCGAAGTCCCCGCGAGGTGGCTGTCATCGGACGCTCGAACGTGGGGAAATCGTCGCTGCTGAATGCCGTCGCCGGCAAGCAGGGCTTGGCCCGGACGTCGAAAACCCCCGGCCGGACCCAGTTGCTGAACTGCTTTGTGACCCCCGGGGGGGCGACCGTCGTCGACCTGCCGGGCTATGGCTATGCCAAGGCGTCCAAGGACCAGCGCCGCCACTGGAAGCGCCGCATGGACCGGTATCTGAGCGAGCGGGAGCCGCTGGTGATGGCGCTGGCGCTGATCGACGGCGAGGTAGGTCCGACGGCATTGGATCGCGAGGTGCTGGCCTGGCTACGCGCACACGACGTGGCCTTCACGGTCGTCGCGACCAAACACGACAAGGTCAAGTCGTCGAAACGCGACCGCCGGAAACGGGATCTGGCAGCGGGGTGTGGCGTCGACCCCAAGGAGGTCGTGTGGGTCAGCGCGGAGAAGAACGTCAACATCCCGAAGCTCCGAGGGTTGGTCGCCGGGTGGCTCGCCGGCTGACTCGCCGGCGGGTCGGTTCGCGCTACCGCGGCCGGCGTGCGACGCTGGCCATCTCCGTGGCAGAGCCCGAACGATCGACGCCGTGTCCGCCACGGGTCTGCGAGCGCCGGAAGGATGCACCATGCTCGGATCGTTCTCGGTCACGCCGATGGGTGGTGACGACTCGGTCGGCGACGTCGTCGCCGGATGCGT
>JBDNIX010000460.1:0-11443 GCA_041688045.1 Nitriliruptoraceae bacterium | reverse complement strand
CGCAGCGATGGCGGTGGCGAGCACGTGCCGATCGTCGGTCGCGTTGTCCATGGTGGCGATGAGTTCGTCCGGCGGGTCGGCCCACGCGTCAGGGAACGCGACATGCAGCGCGGAGATGGTGGTGTCGTCGAACCGTTGAGGGTCGATGCCGGGTGGTTGGCCAGGACGTTGCGGCGCATCTCCTCGATGATCTGGTTGGACCAGCGGGGTTCGTAGTAGCCCATCGCGGCCAGGCTCAGCATGACATCCCGTAGCCACTGCGGGTACAGGACGTTGGCGTCGAGGACGGCGATGAGGTCGTTGGGGTGGCTCACCGAAGACCCAGGTCCTCCTCGGCCGTGGCGAGCCGGTCGAGCTGGTCGAGCTGGCGGTCCCGCTTCGTCTTGAACTCGCGAAGCGCGGTAGCGGGCACGAGATGACGGTTCCCGGTCTTGCGGTAGGGGAGCTTGCCGGCCTTGAGAAGGCGGGTCAGGTACGGCCGTGACACACCGAGGAAGTCGGCGGCCTCGGTCGTGGTCAGCATCGGCTCGGTGCCCGAGGCCAGCCCGTGGATGACCTTGTGCAGGGTCTTTAGCGTCTCGGGTGGCAGCTCGATGGGATCGCCGTATCCGACGACGACGGCGGTCGTGCCGTCACCGGCGTTGCGCAGCGCCGACTCGAGCTGCGCATCGAGTGCGGCGAACCGATCGCCCCTGGTCGTGGGCATGCTCAACTCCTAGGACGGTATCTGCAATAAGTGTAACCCAGCAATGGCCTTCTCAGGTGGCTGAGATGTGGGCGTCGGAGCGGCTGCCTGCGGACACACGGGACGCCGTGCGAGTTGAGCGGGGACGCCCTGATCTCGGTGACCGCGACGTTGGTTCACGGCTGCGCTTTGACACCATCGTGACACCACACCGCGTGGAACGACGCGGTTCTGGCCGACACGGTGCGGGATGACACCGGTGTGTTTCCCCAGGTCAGAGGTGTTTTGCGAGATTCAGGCACACCGAGCGACACGCCGCCGGCACGGTTCAGGTCCGTGTGTCCTTATGGACATGGGGGTTCAAGTCCCCCCTCGCCCACCACCAGCAAAACCAAGTCTGACCAGCGAAAATGCCCCGGCCAACCAGCCGGGGCGTTTTCGTGTCAGGGGCGCACCACCGGCCCGGTGGACACGAGGTGGACACGAGCGGGAGCCCGGACACGGGCGGACACACGAGCGCGCCCCCGACCGGGGCCGGGGGCGCGAAGGTGACGGGACGGTCAGCGGGGCGGCTCACGCCACGACGGTCGCCGTGGACGCGACCGTGAGCCACACGAACAACCGGCCACGGGGCTGCCCACCACGCCGCGCTCATGCCGACATCGTCCCGAACAGCACCCGGCCGGTGGCGTCGGCTGCGAGCGCGTCGTCGGCCGGGATGGCGTGGGCGTAGGTGGATAGCGTGATCGATGGGTCCTCGTGACCGAGCCGCTGACCGACCGCGGTGATCGGCGCCGGCGCTCATTTTCCCCACCGACGGGTGCGCAGACGACCGGTCGGTGGTCGAGCTGGCGCAATAGCCGTGCTGCCCAGACGCCTGCCCGCCGGCGTGCACGTGGATGTCGTCGCCATCGGGGACGTCCTCGATGGCGATCGACACGTACACCGCGGGTGCGAGCACGGCGCCCTTCTCTGTGGGCATCATCGCCCCCAACATCGCAGTCGCGGAGGTTGTCGGCCCGGATCGGCATCGGCCACCGGCCGCGCGGCCTGGTCAGATCCGTCGCGTTCCGTAAGCTTGCGGACATGCGACGTGTCGTGCGGTTCCGCGAGCGCCTGGTGCTCGGGCCCATCCTCCGCTATCTCGATGGCGACGAGGACGTGCTCGCGTGGACCCACGCCAGCATTCCGGGGAGCCGAGCGCCGGGCGTCCTGATCGTCACCAACCACCACCTCTATCTGCATGCCGCCACGATGGCGATCGCGGATGTCTCCACACCGTTGGCCCGCCTGTCCGGCTTCAAGCTCAATCGCCGCAATGACGAACTCGTCCGTGTCCTCGTGTCCGGTGACGATGGCGAAGTCGAGGTGGAGTTGTCGCTGTCCAACCGGGTGCGATCGCGTTCTGTCGGCCGTGTGTTGTCGGAGCTGACGTACCAGCGGGTCGCCGCACCGGCCACGTTCAATCCGGACATGACCTCTCCGCTTCCTCCGATGGCTCGGACGGCCCGGCACCACGCCCGGCGCGCCTGGATCACGGTGCTAGGGGTCCTGGTCCTGCTGGTCAGCGCGGCATTCGCGTCGCCGTTCGTGCCGGGGCCGGGGGCACTGACGGCGGTGGCGGGCATCGCGATCCTGGCCCGCGAGTACGAGTGGGCGCGCGACCTGCACGTGTGGGCATCGCGCCTTGCAGATCGCTTCATTGCCTGGATGCGGCAGCTGAGCCGCCGGTGGCGCTCGGCGATCTCCGGCCGTTCGAAGCGTGTCGCCTCGACGGTGCAGGATGCCCAGGCTGCGGCGTCGCCGCATCGGGCGGCCGAGCAGGTGAACAGCGACACGGCTGCCTGACACCCGGATGCGAGTATCTCCGGGTCGTGTCGCGATCTGACGACGGACTCCTCCTAGGATTTTGGCCGCGTCGACGCCTGTCCTTGATACCCCCGGTTGTGGAGAAAGCGTGAACCTGCCTCCCGTTGGTCCATCCCGGCGCGCGGATCTGCGCGATCGAACCGTTCGAGGGCGGCGGTGACCGTCCCACCGACGGGGATCGACCCCGGAACTCTGCCGGATCCGCAGCTGACGACATGCCCGTTGACTGGCCGGGTCGGTATGTGGACCGCGCTGCGCGAACTGCGGCCGCAACCCCGTCCCCAGCGGCTCCTGCTGGACCCCGACGCACCGATGTGTCCGTTCTGCACGTTCGACGACCCCGATCCCCGATTGCTGCCCTATGACGCCCAGGTCGGCGACGAACGCTGGTCGGCGATGCACAACATCTACCCACCGATCGACGGACCGACGGGCGCCGCGGATCTGGCCTATTCGGGCGAGCACGGGCCCACGCTGACTCACGCGCATCCGAGATTGCAGGCGCAGTGGACGGCAATGCTGGAGGTACAGCAGCAGTTGGCCGCGCGTCGGCGTGACCGGTGGTCGATGGTGTCTGCGGCGACCGGGCGTAGTGCAGGGGCATCCCAGCACCATCCTCACGGGCATGTCCTCACGCCTGCGATTGTGCCCCCAGCGACGGTGCAGCAGCAGCAGCGCTGGGCCGACGCGGACGCACCCCGGGTTCTGCTCGCCGACGCCGTGACCGTCTCGGTGGACGGAGGCGTCCGGCTGGTCGCGGCACCCGTGCCCCTGGGACCGCTGGATCTGTGGCTCGTGCCCGAGTCGGAGCAGCAGTTCCTCGATGCGGATGCCGGGGTCGTGGCGGGCCTCGTCGCGGCGTGGGTGGTCGGCGTTCACGGGCAGTTGGACGCGCTCGGACAGGGAGATCCGGACGTCGATCCTCGTGGTGCTCCGTTCGATGCCAAGGTGGTGCTGCATCCGGAGTTGCCGGACGGCACCGGTCGCTGGTGGGGCGAACTGGCGGTCACCGACCGACACGCTCCCGGCGTTGCGGCGGTTCCTCTCGTCGACCTGCGCTACCCACCCGCGACCCAGGCCGCGAACTTCCGAGCCACCCCGTAAGGCCTACGCGGTGGGCTGAAGGGCGTCGATGATGGCGCGCAGCCAGTGGCCGAGATCTCCCGGGTGCCGTGAGGAGATGAGGTTGCCGTCGACGACCACGGGGGCGTCCTCGAAGTCGCAGCCGGCGTTGACCATGTCGTCTTTGATCGCACTGAAGCTCGTGGCGCGCCGTCCCTTGATGATCCCCGCGGAGATGGGGACCCATCCCGCATGGCAGATGAAAGCGACGGGCTTGCCGGCCGTGTCGAAAGCCCTGACCAGGTCGAGCACCTCAGCGGACCGCCGCAGGGCATCCGGTGCGAACCCACCCGGGATCACCACGGCATCGAAGTCGTCTGCGCGGACGTCGTTCACGGACGTGTCCGCTGGAAACGGGCCGTGTCCCTTCTTGCCGGTGACGGGTTCGCCATCGAGGCTGGCGACCACCACCTCGGCGCCCTCCTCCCGCAGGCGCAGCACGGGATAGAGCAGTTCGGTGTCCTCGAACAGGTTGGCGGCGAACACGAGGACGCGCGTCTCGGACAGGGCCATGATCGAGGCTCCTTGGATGTGGGGTCGGTGCGGGATCTGCCTTCAGGGTGCCGCACCGACGGCTGGCGCGGGGTGACCGGTCGGTCAGGGTGGGTCCGGCGCGGTCTCGCGGCACGCTTTCGAGACGGCCGACCCGCCTGTACGTTGGGTCGCTTCCAGCCGTGGCCCGGGCTGCCTCGACGTGTCACCCTGGCCAGCATGTCACCGATCATTGCGCGTTCCCACGCTCCCTTCGCCGCCCGTCGAGCACCACCTGTCGAGCAGCTACCTGTCCGGAGAGGACACCTGTGACCATCGAACTCTGGCCCGGAGAGGCGTATCCCCTCGGGGCGAACTACGACGGTTTCGGCACCAACTTCTCACTGTTCAGCGAGGCCGCGGAACGGGTCGAACTGTGCCTGTTCGACGAGGACGATGTCGAGACACGCGTTGCCTTCACCGAATGCAGCGGCTACGTGTGGCATGGCTACGCAGCCAACGTCGGGCCGGGTCAGCGCTACGGCTACCGGGTCCACGGGCCCTACGATCCCAAGCTCGGGCAACGCTGCAACCCCAACAAGCTGCTGATCGATCCGTACGCCAAGACGGTGGTCGGCGAACTCGATTGGGGCCAGGAGGTGTTCGGCTACACCTTCGGTGACCCGACAGGACCGCCCAATCAGCTCGACAGCGCGCGGTCGGTCCCGCGCAGCGTGGTCGCCTCGCCCTTCTTCGACTGGGGCGACGACCGTCACCCGCGGACACCCTGGCACGAGACGATCATCTACGAGGCCCACGTCAAAGGGCTGACCAAGTTGCATCCCGAGGTGCCGGAGGACATGCGCGGCACGTACGCCGGCCTGTCGCACCCGGCCGTGATCGATCACCTCAAGGATCTGGGTGTCACCGCGATCGAGTTGCTACCCGTCCACCGCTTCGTCAGTGAGAACGATCTGGTGGATCGCGGTCTGTCCAACTACTGGGGCTACAACTCGATCGCGTACCTGGCCCCGCACGACGACTTCGCGTCGGGGCGGCCCGAACAGGTCGTGCCCGAATTCAAGCAGATGGTCAAGGCGCTGCATGCGGCCGGTATCGAGGTAATTCTCGACGTTGTCTACAACCACACGGCCGAAGGCAATCACCTGGGCCCGACGCTGTCGCTCAAGGGCATCGACAACACCGCGTACTACCGGTTGGTCGACGGCGACGTCCAGCACTACATGGACTACACCGGCACCGGGAACTCCATGAACATGCGCCACCCCCACGTTCTGCAGCTGATCATGGATTCGCTGCGGTACTGGGTGAACGAGTGCCACGTCGACGGGTTCCGGTTCGACCTCGCCTCGACACTGGCGCGTGAACTGCATGACGTCGACCGACTGTCCACCTTCTTCGAGGTCATTCAGCAGGATCCGGTCATCAGTCAGGTCAAGCTCATCGCCGAACCCTGGGATGTCGGCGAGGGCGGCTACCAGGTCGGGAACTTCCCGCCCCTGTGGTCGGAGTGGAACGGGATGTACCGCGACACCATGCGCGACTATTGGCGCGGTGAGCCAGCGACCCTGCCGGAGTTCGGCTCGCGGTTCACGGGAAGTTCCGACCTGTACGAATCCGACACCCGACAGCCGAACGCCAGCATCAACTTCATCACGGCGCATGACGGCTTCACGCTGCGGGATCTGGTGTCCTACAACGACAAGCACAACGAGGCCAACGGTGAAGGCGGTGGCGACGGCACGGACGACAATCGGTCGTGGAACTGCGGTCTCGAAGGTCCGACCAAGGATCCCGAGGTCCTCGCGCTCCGGGCCCGGCAGCAACGGAACTTGCTCACCACGCTGTTGCTGTCCCAGGGGGTGCCGATGGTGCTGGGCGGTGACGAGTTCGGCCGCAGTCAGCACGGCAACAACAACGCCTACTGCCAGGACAACGAGATCTCGTGGTTCCGTTGGGACGAGGCGGACGAGGACCTCATCGCCTTCACCCGCCGGATCATCCGACTGCGGCGGGAGAATCCGGTCTTTCGCCGCCGCCGCTGGTTCCAGGGCCGACCGCTGCGCGGTGAAGGCATCACCGACATCGCCTGGCTCGTGCCCGAGGGCGACCGGATGGACGACACCCACTGGGAGGATTCGTTCGCACGGTCGCTGCAGATCTTCCTCTACGGCAAGGGGATCGCGACACCCGATGCTCGCGGGCGGCAGATCGTCGGGGACTCGTTCCTCGTGCTCTTCAACGCCAACGACGAGCCCATCGACTTCACCCTTCCTCCTGAAGACTGGGCAGCCGAATGGACAATCGAGGTGGACACCGACGAGCCCACCGGCGTCCGACCGGACGAGCGCAATGGTGGTGAGGCTGGCGCAGTCCTGAAACCCGGGACAACGGTGCCGGTCGCCGGACGCGGCCTGATGCTTCTGCGCGAGGTCACCGGGTGACCGAGCCACGCTCCGATGGTGAGCGTCGCAAGGGTGGCCGGTCGGCACCCCCGGACGCGTGGGGAATCGTGCCGGGCTACGAGGACGCGTTCGGCACCTGGACGGATGTCTCCACGGACGTTCGGGACCGGCTGGTCGTCGCCATGGGCGGTGACCCGTCGGCGAACGGTCCGCCCGACGACGACCCGGTGCTGGTCGTCCGCACGGGCGAAACGCCGCGCGTTGCTGACGGCATCGAGATCCTGCTGGAGGACGGCGAGGTCGTCGCGCTCAACGATGGCGCCCTACCCCCGGACCTCCCGCTCGGCTACCACGACCTGCGGCTGCGGGGGACAGAAGCGACCCGGCGGCTGATCGTCAGTCCCGGTCGGGCGTTGCTGCCCGATCCCAGCGTGACGTGGGGGTGGGCGGCGCAGGTGTATGCGCTGTGGTCCGCGGACAGCTGGGGCGTCGGCGATCTGCGCGACCTTCGGACTCTCGCGTGCTGGTCCGCATCGGTCGGTGCGGGGACCATCCTGGTGAACCCGCTGGATGCGGTCACTCCCATCCACCCTCGCGGCACGAGCCCGTACTACCCCACGTCGCGACGTTTCCTCGATCCGTTGTACCTCGCTGTGGATGAGGTACCGGGTGCGGCTGGCGTCGCCGACCTTGCCACCTGCCGGGACCGCGCCACGGCAGACAGCGGCGACGGTCTCATCGACCGCGACATCGTCTTCGCGGCCAAACTGGACGCGCTGGAACGCATTTGGCGCGATTCGCCGACGGCGGGACGCGAGCCCGCCTTTCTGGCCCTGATCGATGCGCGTGGCACCGCTTTGCACGACTTCGCCGTGTACTGCGTGCTCGCGGAGCAGCGGGGCACCGGCTGGCGCGCCTGGCCCGGTGAGCTGTCACACCCCGACAACATCGAGGTAGCCGACATCGCCCGGCGGCACGCCGACCGGGTGCGCTTCCACATGTGGCTGCAGTGGCTGTGCGAGGAGCAGCTGGGACGTGCCGGTGAGCCGGTCGCCTTGTTGGGCGATCTGCCGATCGGAGCGGATCCGGACGGGTTCGACGCGTGGGAGTGGCAGGACGTCCTGGCGGATGGCGTCACCGTCGGTGCTCCACCGGACGCGTTGGGGCCGAACGGCCAGAACTGGATGCTGCCGGCATTCGTGCCCTGGAAGTTGCGTGCTGCGCGCTACGAGCCGTTCATCGACATGCTGCGCTTGGCCATGCAGCACGTCGGAGGGCTGCGAATCGACCACGTCCTGGGACTGTTTCGTCTGTTCTGGATCCCGCCGGGTGGCGACGCGGCCAGTGGCACCTATGTGCGCATGCCCGCCCGGGAACTCCTGGACATCCTTGCGCTGGAATCCCATCGCTCCGGCACATTCGTCGTCGGCGAGGATCTGGGTACCGTCGAAGTGGGGGTCCGCGAGGAGCTCGAGGCCCGCGACATCCTGCGCTACCAGGTGTGGTGGTTCGAGGAAGAGGGGTTGGAGGCATGGAGCGCCAAGGCGTTGGCATCGGTCTCCACCCACGACCTTCCCACCGTCGCCGGCGTGTGGACCGGCACCGACGAAGCCGATCTTCGATCCGTCGGGCAGAACCCCGACGGATCATGGCATGCACAGCTGCGTGCGCGCATCGCCGAGGCGGCCAGGCTGGCTGCAGATGCGTCGGCGGAGGACGCCGTGGTGGGCTTGCACCGTCACGTCGCTCGAGCCCCAAACCGGATCGTCGTGGCCCAGATCGACGATGCGCTGGTCATTCCCCACCGCATCAACGTGCCGGGGACCGATGATCAGCAGCGGCCCGCGAACTGGTCACGTCCACTACCCGTCGCGGTCGACGCTCTGGGGCAGGATCAGACCGTGCAGGCCGTTGCTGAGGCCATGCGGGTCGGCCGCGCTCAGCGGGTGGCTCCGTCGACGGCCGGACAGGCGGCCGACCCCACGGATGACTAGGCCGTCGGGGCCGGCTCGTGTGTGCCCGACGTCGGTGGTGGGGCTCAGCGCTTCTTCGCGCCTTTCGCGTCTTTCGCGTCCTTCGCGTCCTTCGACCGGACGACCACGACCGGGCAGGTGGCGTGTTGGACGCATTGCTGGGACACCGATCCCAGCAGCAGCCCCTTGAACCCACCTCGCCCACGGGAGCCGACCACGAGGAGGTCTGCGTCGCGAGCGCGTTCGATGAGGGCCTGGGCTGGGCGGGAACTGGCAATCACGTCCGTCTTGATGACGGTCTTGGGATCGCTGTTCTCCACGCCGTCGACGACCTGCTTCACGACGCGTTCGCCGTGTTCCTTCACCTTGGCCTGCTGTTCCTCGCGCCACTTCGCCTCGCTGTCGGTCAGGCGTTTGGCCGTCTTGCTGCCCGCATCGGCGTAGGAGGACGTGTACGGATTCTGATCGCCGGATGGTCCGTAGACGTGGACGATCTGAAGCTCGCTGCCACGCTCCTTGGCGTGTGCCAGGGCCCAGGTAACAGCGTCGTACGACGCAGAGGAGCCATCGACCCCAACGATGATGCGTTCCATGTTTCGATCTCCTGCACACGATGGTCGCAAGGTGCGATCCGGCCACGTCAAGCGCGTGCATCGTAGTGGCGTGAGGCCCGGAAGGCGCGCAACGTGATCGCTTGGCCGATTCTGCGAAACCCATCTCGTCGACGCGCGTCTCGCGTGATGGCGTGCGCCCACCGGACGCCGGGACTTTTCCAGGGTACCCGTGCGTCGATGCAGGTGGCAGAACGTCACCTCGATGTTGCGTGGTGGACATCCTCGGCCTTTACGCTTCGCCACCACATCCTGGAGAACGACGCCTGTGTACACACCGCTCCCTGCGGTGCTCCCCACCCGCCTGACCGCGTACCTCCCCGACCGCCTGTGCTTGGTGGCGCCGGAGGCTTGGCCTGATGCGCTCACGGGGCGGTTCGAACGTACCGGCGTCCGCACGACGATTCCCCGGTATGCCCTGGACCTGCGCACGCAGAAGGACGATATTGATCCGGCCCGCGTCCGTTGGCTGGCCCAGGGTTCGACCATCCGCACCCTGGCGAACCGGCACGTCCATCTGACCGCGCATCGCGGCGTGTTGTGGATCATCGACGGACACACCGCGCTGGCTGCGCATCTGGCTGTCGGCAGCGACGAGGTAGCTGTCCGGCTCGTCGCCCGCGCCGATGAAGAGGCGTCCGGCCCAGCCGACGAGCGCGGGGACGCGAACGTCCCGCCGCCTGCGACGTCATCGACGGTCGCTGCACCGGTCTGATCTGGCGCGACAGGAGCCGTGCTGAATCGTCAACGGACCGCCGCAGCCGTCGTTCTGGCGTTGGTGCTGGCGACGGCCGTGGTCGCCGGGCTGGCGGTGGCGAACCTCCTCGAAGGGCGTGATGGTTGGCCGACGGTCGCGTCGCCGCCCGACGTTCCGGCGCAGGACGACGATGGTCCGACCGAGGCTTCGATGGACGACACCCCTGACCGCGACACCCCTGACGGCGACGCCCCTGACGGCGACGCCCCTGACGGCGACGCCCCTGATGACGTACGCCCTCCCGCTGTCCCTGACGATGCGGAACCCGCCATCGTGGACGGCGTCGTCGACGGTGACACACTGCGCGTGATCGCCGAACCCGGCGGGTCGATCCCTTCGGGCGGATCGATCCGGGTCCGGCTGCTCAACATCGATGCGCCGGAGCTGGCTCGGGATGGGCGACCGGATGACTGTGGCGGTCCGGAAGCCCGGCAACGGCTCGCGGATCTGGTCGGCTCCGGGGACCTGGTGTGGATGGCAGCGGACCGCGAGGATCGGGACCGGTTCGATCGGCCGCTACGTGCCGTGTGGACCGACGATGGCGACTTCGTGAACGAACGGCTGGCTGGGGACGGATTGGTCGATGCCGTGTTGTTCGCACCCAATGATCGTTTTCACGACCGCATCGAGGCAGCGGTCGCCACGGCCCGTACCGACGGCCGCGGTATCTGGGGCCCCCTCTGTGCACCCATCACCCGGCCGTGATGAGCAAGCCAAGTGCGGCCGCGACGATGCCGGCGAGGAGCGTCCCGACGAGGTTGCCGATGCCGACGGCGTGCTCCCGGTCGCCCAACTGGGTCGCGGCCTGGACCATCGCCGTGGAGAAGGTCGTATAGGCCCCCAGAAACCCTCCGGCCACCACCGTGGCGACGGCATCTGAGACGCGGTCGGCTGTGACCGCCCCGGCCGCGACGCCGGCCAACAACGACCCGGACATGTTGACCGTCCACGTGCCCCAGGGCCGGGTCGCGTGCAGCGCAGTCATGACCAGGTGGTCGACGACGTATCGTGCGACCGCTCCCAGTCCACCGGCGAGCGCCACCAGGAGCCAGGTCACCTGCCGACCTGCGGTGTCCGTGCCACCCGGCGCGAGGCGAGGTAGCGGCCCACACGGATCCCCGCCAACGCGGCCACAACCCCGATGACCACACTGCCCACCGCGTAGGCGGTGGCCAGTCCGACGTCGCCACGCTCGATCAGCCGCACGACCTCGACGCTCAGCGTGCTGTAGGTCGTGACCGCACCGAGGATTCCCGTCCCGATCAACACACGGGTCGTGCGGTCGAGACGGCGCCGACCGGCGAACACGGTAATCAGCCCAGCCAGCAGGAAGGCACCGACGACGTTCACGACGAAGGTGGTCCACGGGAATCCGCCGACCGCGATCGGAAGGGCGGCGGCCACCAGTACTCGGAGACCGGCGCCGATTGCCCCGCCGACGAACACCAGACCAACGTGGCGCAGCGACAGAGCGGCGCTGGGCACGGAGGTCTCCACGGTCGTCCTTGGCGTCTTGGGGTCGACGCCGG
>JBDNIX010000459.1:0-5689 GCA_041688045.1 Nitriliruptoraceae bacterium | reverse complement strand
TTCCGGCCGGTCCGGACGGCCTGGCCGGGTCTGCATCGAAGCCACATTGGGCAGCGGCACATCGACTTCGAAGACTTCTTCGGCCGTCACCACCCGCAGGGACGGATCGAGTTCTGCCGTGCAGCAGGACAACAGCGTCGTTTTCCCGGACCCGGGCGGACCAGCGAAGACGATGGACAGTCTTGCCCGAGCCGCCGCCCGAAGGAACTCGGCCACCTGCGCTGGCATCATGCCTCGGTCCGCCAATTCATCGAGCGACTGGAAGGCCACGCCGGTGAACTTGCGGATGTTGACGATCAGGTGCGAACCACGGCCGATGTCACGGTGCACGATGTGCAGCCGGGCTCCGGAATCCAACTGCGCATCCTGCAAGCCTTCCGAGGGATCAAGCTTTCGGTGGGACCGTGAAGCGTCGTTGAGAATCTTGGTGAGCGTCCGGATGACGTGCTCGTCATCGTGAAAGGCCTGATCGTGGTAGCCGGAGACACCGACATGGCGCTTGACGAAGATCTGGTCCGGCCCGTTGATCATCACCTCCCACACGTCGTCGTCCTCCAGGAGCGGCTCCAGCGGGCCGTACCCCGTGAGGTTGCGTGTCGCCCGTTCCACGACCATCGGCGGATCCGGGAGATCGAACGGACGCAGGCCGTGCTTGAAGTCGAGGCTCCACCGATCGACCTCGTCCTCGAGCAGGTCCCGCAGCCGGTCATCCGCCCCGTCGCTGTCGATGTCCAGGCTCTCGTCCTTGGCGCGCTGCAGGACACGCCGCTCGATCTCGACCAACGGCGACTCAAATCCGCTCATGCGTACGGGGGCTCCTGCGAGGTGAAAGCAGACAGGGACCCCGGCGTCACGGCGACCGGGGCGGGCTCGGGCTCGATCGAGACGTCGTTTACCCGAGTCAGCACCGCGGCCACCGACCGGGCGAGTATCCGCGGCCCCGGACCCGGCAGAGCGACACCGTCGCGCAGGGCCGTGTCGACGTCCCGAGAGGGGAGGTGAACAGGAGGCATCATGCGATCCGCGGTGGCCCCCGCGCTCGAGGACAGGAGTTCGGCGAGGGCCGAGGTGAGCTCGGCCCGTCGGCGCGGCGACCGGGGCGCCCGGCAAATCACCGGAATGAGCCTATCAATGGGGACACCGAGGCCGAGCAGGTCGCCGATCGTGCGCACGAGCGCAAAAAGTCCCTTCATCGACGGCTCACCAACGACCAGGGCTGCGTCCGCTCGTGCCAGCGTCGCCCGTGCCATCAGGTTGCGCTCCTCGACGTCCGTTGAGCCGGCCTCGGCCTCGCCTTCGACATCCGGATCCACATCCGCAACGACGACATCGACCAGCCCCTGAAGCGAATCCAACGTCGCCCCGAAGGCTCGTGGCCGGATGGCGACCCAGTGCCGGGGCCGTCGGAGGCCGAGCACGAGTCGGTAGCCGCGCTCAGGCACGTGAAAGGTCTGCTCGAACAGCCTCTCGGGCTGCGGCACGGACGTGCGATGTGCTTCGACCAGTTCCTGGATGCCGGGCACCACGACGCGCGAGTCGTGGAGCATGGCGTGATCGGCGGTCCGGCACAGATCCGCCAGCAGGACCGAGCTGCGGTGATCCGACGTGCGGCCACGCGAGCCCGGGAGCGTGCCGTGGCCGGCCGCCAGCCCTTGCGCCAGCGCGATTGCCGTCACCGATGCGCCGGCTCCCCCTGGTCCCGTCACGGCAATCAGTCGGCCGCGCAGGCTGGAGCCCCCCGTGGAGATTTGGGCATCTTCGACCGTGGCGGCACCCACCATGGTCGAGGTCGCTGCGAGCACCTCCAGGAGTTCATCCCTCGAGAACGCTGCGGCGAGCACCGCGGCCGCACCCAGGGCGCGCCAGTCACGGGCGGACTGACCGTCGTCCACGACGAGGACCGCGCAACCGGCCTCGGTCGCTCGAGCAATCAGATCGCGATCCATCCCCGGCGTCGCCGCATCCACCAGTGCCGCGGAAAACGCCCGTCCCGATGCCAGCCGGGCCCGGAGCTCCTCGGCCGAGACGCACCGGACGAACTCCGCAGGCAACGATGCGGAGGTCGCCCAGAGCCCAACGGTCCGGAACCATTGAGCACGCGCATGCGCAACTCCGAGCAGGACGTAGCGCTCCCGCATCAGCCGTCACCCCCGACTGGGGCATCCCGTCCCGGGTCCTCGGCTGCCGGAACATAGGCATCGGGTACTGGGTCGGCGTCACCTGTCGCCGTGGAACGCGTCACGAACACCGAGGCCGTGTTGACCGCGTGACCGAGCGCCTGCACGTCGGTGAGCTCGCTCACACCCACGGTCAGAACGACGGATCCCCCACTACCGCCCGACGCCTCCTGGACGCCGACCAGCGGGACGCCACGCACGACGAACGCCGTGAACGCCTCGCCACCGAGCGTGTAGGTCGCAAGAACGTCGATGCGTTCACCCGGCACCAGTTCTCCGGCCACCGCATCCGCCTGCGGCACCGCGAAGGACATGACCTGAGCCTCCGGGACCCCAAAGGCGGTCGCCGTCGCACTTCGGTGTAGGAGATCGCCCCGCTCCAGCGCCACGAGCACGACCTGTCCGACCAGCGCATCGATCTCCTCGACGGGAACCACCCGCTGATCGACGGGTGGCAGCAGCTCGATCGGCGCCGCGGAGAACAGTGCCCGCGCGGTCTCGTCATCCTCGATCAACGTGCCGGGGGCGACGACATCGCTGGCGACCAGGTAGCGGGTCGTTGGTTCGGACGTCGCCGTCAGGTACGCGGCGAACACGGCTACCGCCGATGCGGCAACCAGCAGTGACCCGACGACGGCCCGGCCACCTGGCAGGCTGCGCTGCCGCCGAATGCGCCGACCGTCACCGCCACGCGACTCGGCATTCGACGCATCGGTCGTCTGCTTCGTCTCCACATCAGCCATGCCGATCCTCCGAACCGTGGGCTGAAGCGCCGACACCCCCGTTCCCACGGCAGCCCATCGGCGTCAAACACTCCCACCGAGCGCTGGACGCTAGCGACTCGTCAAGCGCTCGCGCGCCGAAAGTCACCGTCGAGGTCGTGACGGAGCATCCGGAGCGGAGGCGGGTCGTCGACATCCCGCGAGGATCGAGGTAGCGTAGGGACAAGTCGGAGGACATGAGATGGCGCGTGAACAGATCAACTGGCTCAGCACCAAAGAAGCGGCGCGGCGCCTGGGAATCACCAGCCGTACCCTCTACCGCTTGATCGACGAGGGCCAGGTCCCCGCCTACAAGTTCGGCCGGGTCATCCGCCTGCAGGAGGACGAGGTCGATGCCTTCATCGACCAAGCGCGAATCACCCCCGGGGACCTCGAGCACCTGTACATCGACACTGGCTCCGCCGACAGCTGAGCTCGCGCACCCGCCGCGGTGGCAGTTCAGGTGACCGGCGTCCATAGCACCTCCTCGATGGCGCCGACGGGCACATAGACGGTGCCTCGGTCGTGCCCGCCGACCCGCAGGGTCAGGACGTCGTCACCGAATCCGAGGACCTCTCCGTGCAGACCCTCTGCCACATCGGCGAGGTAGATGGCCACCGGGCTGCGATCGTCTGCGATCCGGGCGAGGGCCTCCAGCAGGGTGCGGTCCTGAGCATGTTCGCGGTCTCCCATGGCGGCCGGCGATCCGGATCCGGGTTGCGTCCGGAGCATGCGGATGGCGGACAGGGCGACCAACACCACGGTGCCATCGGCCTGCAGCATGGCCACATGGTCGATGCCGACCGCGATCAGTGCACCGCTGTGGACGCGTCCAGACCCGCCGGTGACCACGACGATGCGTCGTCGTTCAGCCAGATCGCGGAGAGTTCCGACCCACGTCGCGAGCTCGGCGGCACGGTCGCGACGCATGCGCTCGTCCAGCCGGGCCCGGACCGCGGCCTCATGGACCGCGTCGTCGGCCAATTCGATCAACGGGTCACGACCTGGCGGCGGCCAGGTCACGGCTGCCTTCCCGCCGCGTCCGGTGCTGCTGGAGGAGGTGGCAACGTGAATCGCTGGCCGGGGAAGATCAGATCCGGATCCTCGGCAACGGCGAGCCGATCCCGGTTGCTCTCGACCAGTACCTGCCAGTAGCCGGTGACTTCCTGATCGGTCACGGGTCGATCCCAGGCCGCGGCAAGCCGTGCCACCGCGATGGACCAGAAGGAGTCCCCGGCGCGCACCTCGTAGTCCGTCGCAGGCTCCGATCGTGTAGCGCTGTCGACGTCAAGAGTTGGACGCAGGGTCAGTTCCCGGGGGCCAACATCCGCCGATCCCCCTTCCTGCGGACGAAGCGTCACGTGCCCGTCACGAGGCTGCGGCCGAAAGACACCGTCGGCACCGTCGCCCTCGTCGCTCTCGTCGCCCTCGTCCGTGATCTCGGTCGCCGACGGGGCCCGGTCGCCAGGCCGGAGGGCCTGGGCCGACGCGGGGACGGCCGCGGTGGCCACGACCGTCGCCATGGTCACTCCCAAGGCGCTCTGCAGGACCCGGCGGACCATCGGGACGGTCAACGCATCGGCGAGCCGTACCAGCTGAACCGCCCGCAGGGCCCGAGCGATGACGCCGATACCGGTCGCACCGACCAGATACCAACAGAGCGCAAGCACCACCATCCGCAGCACCGCCACGGTGGCCAGCAGGGGGTCCCGGTCCGCGGCCCAATCGGCCCAATCGACCGGAGACCACGGAGGCGGAGCCAGGTGACCGGAACCGAGGGCATGGAACAGCGCGGTTGCGCCCACGAGTGCCGTCAACCACAGGATCAGCGGCCAGACGCGGCGCTGCGTCGACGTGCGTTGGCCAATCGTGCCCGTCACGGCTCCTCCTTGCCTACAACAATTTCGATCACACCATAACATCCCGTTCCCATCAGTGTATTCTGAGTAACATCACAAATGAGGAAACCACCCCGCTCGGCCACCGCTCGGGAGCGCCGACACCGTCACACGACAGGAAGTAGCCTTCACCACCGGAACGGGGGCAGCATGGGAACCGGATATCGGGGTCGCTCGACACCGGTGCCCGGCTACGTGATCCGGGACCTCATTTCGGCCGGAGACCGTGCAGAGATCTGGCGCGGAGAGCCGGAAGGTCAGCCCGGCCGCGTCGTGGCGATCAAGCGCGTCACGTTGGGCGACGCAGACCTCGATGCGGTCCGTCGCGCTGCCGACACCCTGGCGCAGCTGTCCCACCCCGGCATCCTGGCCATCCAGGACATCGTCGCGGACGGCGACGGTGGCGTGGCCGTGGTCAGCGGTTACGCCACCGGGGGGTCTCTCGCAGACCGGCTGAGGCGTCGAGGTGGCGGTCTCCCGGACGCGGAGGTGGCGGAACTCGGTATCCGGTTGGGCGAGGCCCTGATCGCAGGCCATCAGGCTGGCATCGTCCACGGAAGAGTCCGGCCCACCAGCGTGCTGTACGACGCCGAGGGACGACCGCTGCTGGCAGCCTTCGGCGCCGCCCATCTCGGCAAGCACCGAGGTCCGTCACGGGACGAGGCGGCCGACGTCCGGGGACTGGCCGCCACGCTGTTCGAGGCAGTGACAGGGGCTCCACCCCTCGGTGACGACGCCGCGATCGATGACGACGCCGTGTCAGGCCCCGATCGAGGGCTCATGGCAACGATCCGTTGCGGGCTGCACGGGGATCCGGCGGACAGGTTCGACACGATCGAAAGCATGCTCAGCC
>JBDNIX010000458.1:0-3955 GCA_041688045.1 Nitriliruptoraceae bacterium | reverse complement strand
TCGCACCGATCGCCATGGATGAGGGATTGAAGTTCGCGATCCGTGAGGGTGGCCGCACGGTTGGTGCCGGCCGCGTCACCAAGATCCTCAAGTAGAGACGAGACCATGGCTACTGCGACCGACCAGAAGATCCGGATCCGCCTCAAGGCGTACGACCACGAGATCCTCGACCGTTCCGCGCGCGAAATCGTGGACACGGTCGAGGCCACCGGGGCGCACGTCACCGGGCCGGTCCCCTTGCCCACCGAACGCAACGTGTGGTGCGTCATCCGTTCTCCCCACAAGTACAAGGACTCGCGGGAGCACTTCGAGATGCGCACCCACAAGCGCCTGATCGACATCCACCAGCCGACGCAGAAGACCATCGACAAGCTGATGGGTCTATCGCTGCCGGCCGGTGTGGACATCGAGATCAAGCTGTAGGCACGCGACGCCCACAGTCCGACGATAAGCACCCGACCGCTGCGCACGTCGCACGTCGGGGAAGCAGGAGACGCAACTATGGCTTCCAAGGGCATCTTGGGGACCAAGCTCGGAATGACGCAGGTCTTCGACCGTGAAGGCCTCGTCGTTCCGGTGACGGTGGTTCAGGCAGAACCGAACACCGTGACCCAGGTCAAAACCCCCGAAACTGACGGCTACACCGCCGTCCAACTCGCCTATGGCAGCAAGAAGCGGGTCACCAAGCCCGTCGCCGGTCACCTCGCCAAGGCGGGGGTCGACGACGCGCGGGTCCTGGCCGAACTGCGGCTGCCCGCCGGCAGCGACCTGCCGGAACTGGGTTCCAAGGTCACCGTCGAGACGTTCGCTGCCGACGACGTGATCGACGTGACGGGAACCAGCAAGGGCAAGGGATACGCCGGGGTCATGAAGCGCCACAACTTCTCGGGCATGGGCGACGGGCACGGTGTCAAGAAGAAGAACCGCCACCCCGGATCCGTCGGGATGGCATCGACCCCGGGCCGTACCTTCCGGGGCATGAAGATGGCCGGCCGGATGGGTGGCGAACGGGTCACCGTGCAGAACCTCGAAGTGGTCGACATCGACACCGAGCACCAACTGATCCTGGTCAAGGGCGCCGTCCCGGGCTCGGACGGTCAGGTGGTCTTCATCAAGTCGGCCGTCAAGGCGGGCGTCAGCAAGGGTGGTGAGTCCTGATGGCCAAGATCGACGTCAAGGACCTGGCCGGAAAGAAGGTCGACACGGTCGAGCTTCCGTCCCCGTGGTTCGAGGGCACGGTCAACGTCCCGGTGATGCACCAGGTCGTGACCGCGCAGCTCGCATCGGCACGCCAGGGCACCCACAAGACCAAGACACGTGGTGAGGTACGCGGCGGTGGCCGCAAGCCATGGCGCCAGAAGGGCACCGGTCGCGCCCGTCAGGGTTCGATCCGTGCGCCCCAGTGGGTCGGCGGTGGTGTGGCTCACGGCCGCACGCCCAAGGACTGGTCGGTCCGGGTCAACAAGAAGGTCAAGCGCGCCGCCCTGCGGTCCGCGCTGACCGACCGGGCCAACAGTGAACTGATCACCGTCGTGCGTGACCTGACCTTCGATGCCCCAAGGACCAAGGACGCGGTCGCCGCGCTCGGAGCCCTGGAGGTGACCGGTCGCGTGCTGGTCGTCCTCGCCGACTGGGACGATGGCACGGTCAAGTCCTTCCGCAACCTGCCCGACGTGCACACGCTCGTGGTGGACCAGCTCAACACGCACGACGTGCTGGTCAGTGACCTGATCGTCTTCGACGAGCGCGCGCTGGAACTGATCGGTACCGGCAAGCGGGCCAGTTCGGCCGCCGACACCGACGTCGCCGCTCCAGCTGAGGAGGTCGACGCATGAACGACCCCCGCGACATCATCTACCGCCCCGTCATCTCCGAGAAGACCTACAGCCTGCTCGACGAGAACAAGTACACGTTCGTCGTCGACCAGCGGGCAAACAAGACCCAGATCCGTCAGGCGATCGAAGCCATCTTCGACGTCACGGTGGCCAACGTGAACACGATGAACCGCGTCGGCAAGCGCAAGCGCCGCGGGTTGATCGTCGGGAAGCGCTCGGACACCAAGCGGGCCATCGTCACGGTCGCCGACGGCGACGAGATCGAGCTGTTCGACGCCGGGCTCTAACCGACCCGGCGCCAGAACGACCAGACCTACGAGGCAGCACCATGGCCATTCGAAAGCACAAGCCCACGTCGCCCGCGCGACGCGGCTCATCCGTCAGTGGCTTCGACACGGTCACCCGGTCTGAGCCCGAGAAGACGCTGCTTGCTCCCCTGCCGAAGAAGGCGGGACGCAACGTGCACGGGCGGATCACCAGCCGGCACCGTGGTGGTGGGCACAAGCGCAAGTACCGCATCGTCGACTTCCGTCGCAACAAGGACGGGGTCACGGCGACGGTTGCTGCGGTCGAGTACGACCCGAACCGCTCGGCGCGGATCGCGCTGCTGCACTACCACGACGGTGAGAAGCGCTACATCCTGGCACCGAAGAACCTCACGGTGGGTCAGATCGTCGAGTCCGGCCCCCAGGCGGACATCAAGATCGGCAACGCGCTGCCGCTGGCCAATATCCCGGTCGGGACCACGATCCATGCGGTGGAGCTGCGACCGGGCGGTGGTGCCAAGTTCGGGCGCTCCGCCGGAACATCGCTCCAGCTGCTCGCCAAGGAAGGTAAGAACGCCGCCGTGCGGATGCCTTCGGGGGAGATCCGCCTGGTTGACGCGCGCTGCCGCGCTTCGATCGGTTCCGTCGGCAACGAAGAACACGAACTCCTCAGCTGGGGCAAGGCCGGCCGATCACGGTGGCGGGGCAAGCGCCCGCAGACCCGTGGTGTGGCGATGAACCCGATCGACCACCCGCTCGGTGGTGGTGAGGGCAAGTCCTCCGGTGGCCGGCACCCGGTCGACCCCTGGGGGAACCCGGAACGTCGGACCCGCAAGGCCAAGAACGCCTCGAACCAGTACATCATCCGACGTCGCGGCAGGAACCGGAGGCGCTGACCAAGGTTGCTCCCAGAACGGGAGTGACAGAGGCCGACGAACGCCAGTGTCGGCCCTATGGAGGGTTGAACAGATATGCCCCGCTCACTCAAGAAGGGCCCTTTCATCGACGCCCACCTGATCAAGAAGGTGGATGCGCAGAACGAGAAGGGCGAAAAGCGCGTCATCAAGACGTGGTCGCGTCGGTCCACCATCTTCCCGGAGATGGTGGGTCACACGCTGGCCGTCCACGATGGGCGCAAGCACGTGCCCGTCTACGTCACCGAGTCCATGGTCGGTCACAAGTTGGGCGAATTCGCTCCGACGCGCTCCATCAAGTGGGGCGGCGCCGGCGAGAAGCAAGCCCAGAAGCGCCGGTAGGAGTGATGATGCAGACCAGAGTACGAGCGACCGCCAAGTATGTGCGGGTCAGTCCCAGCAAGGTGCGCCAGCTCACGCGGCTGATCGTGGGTCAACCGATCCACGAAGCCCAGCGCATCCTCGCGTTCGCGGACAAGGGCGCGGCACAGCCGTTGCTGAAAGTCCTGAACTCGGCGGTTGCCAATGCCGAGAACAACGACGACCTGGATCCCGACGAGCTGGTCGTTGCCGAAGCGTTCGCCGACGACGGTCCGACGCTCAAGCGCTACCAGCCACGCGCACTCGGCCGCGCCTACCAGATCCGGAAGCGGACCAGCCACATCACGGTCGTGGTCACGCCCGTGGAGGAGTTCTAAGATGGGTCAGAAAGTCAACCCCTACGGCTTCCGCCTGGGTATCACCACCGACTGGAAGTCCACGTGGATCGCGGACAAGAAGGACTACGCCGCGTACCTCCACGAGGACGACCGCATCCGCCGCTACATCCGTGAGCGCGTGCGTCACGCCGGTGTGAGCCGAATCGACATCACGCGTACCCGCGACAACGCCGAAGTCAGTGTCCAGGCCTCGCGGCCGGGCATCGTCATCGGCCGCCGGG